>JAFQQW010000029.1 GCA_017410375.1 Clostridia bacterium
AAAACGCATTTATCAAAAGAAAACGCGCAAAATTTTGCGTGTTTTCTTCATTTCGTGTCTTTCTCGTGAGTTTGCACAAACTTTGTTCGCCTTTATACTCGCGTTTTTGCGATCCGGACTTTTTTTACATTCCCTTTTTTTATTCTAAAATATTGCTTGTAATGTAGTCAACACCCATGTCAGCCAATTCTTCCGCGCGTGCAGAATCATCCACCGTCCAGCAGTTTATTTTAATGCCCGCCTCGTGCAAAGCATCAATCCTTTTCTTGTTTAATTCGCTGTGCGCAATATCTAATTCCAGATTGTGTGCTTTAAGCTTATCAATCAAATCATCGGTATATTTAGAGGTTAAAAACTGCATTCTCTGATTTGGCAGCATTTTTCGGATTTCCACTAAGTTTTCGTACGAGAAAGAAATGAAAATTGTCCCATTCAGATATTCCATCCCCGAAATCGTGTCACAGATTTTTTGTAATGCCTCTGTCGGCATGGGATTTTTGAGCTCTAAAACCGCAATTTTTTCGTATTTTTTGCAAATCGAAATGTATTCTTCCAGCGTAGGCATAAACAAATCTTTTCTTGCTTCATCTCCCGGAATGGGACTGATTAACGGAATGGAGCGAAGCTCGTCAAAATCAGTTTGCTCCATATAAATCTCTCCTACTCCGGTCAGACGATACGTGGTATCGTCGTGATGCAAAATCAGTTTTCCGTCTTTGGTAACATGCACATCTGTCTCAATGCCATAATAAGAACGATTCCCTGCCGCCACAAATGCAGGAACTGTGTTTTCGCACTCCAGTTTACTTACACCTCTGTGCGCAATCATTTTTGTTTGCTTTTTGTTAATTTTGATTGTATCCATTTACAACTCACTCCTTATACATGGTGCTATCACTTGCCTTGTCCTCGACATTAGAAAACAAAAGCTTAAACAACTCCTCCGCAAACAATTCGTGCATTGCTCGGGTCGGATGATTGATACGATTCGCCAAAAGCATTGTAATATCCTCAGACTCAGCCATTGCTTTCCACTTTTTATAGCAGTCACAAACCAAAACGCCCATTTCCTCTGCCAGCGATACGGCAGATTCCATATATAAATCCATTTTTCCGCTGTTTTGCATTTCAGCAGTTTTCGCTGCATATTCTAAGTGACACGCCTCAGTATCCTCTGCCACACGGGTGTTTAACATATTGGGTGTCATAAACACTACCTCTGCCCCACTTTTTAACCCCTTTTCAAATATAGTGCGCAAAGCATCAAGATATGTTTGCAATGGTCCGTTTACATCATTTAAACCAAAGCAAACAATAATCAAATCAGGATTATGCAAGAGCACTTGTGCATCCATGCGTTCTAATGAACCGTTGGCAGTAATACCGCCGATGCCTGCGTTGATAACATTTACGGGTACATAACTTCTTACCGCATTGATTTTTTGCTTTAAGCGATTCCAGTAAACTGTTTCATAATTGATTTCTCCGGGTCCTACCGCACCATGGGTCACACTGTCGCCAAAAGCTACAATGGTAATAGGACCATGTTCAATCAATCCTTGCATATCCAAATTGATTTTTTCGCTGATTTTCATACTTTCTCTCCCTTTTTTAAGATATTAATGATATCCAAACATCGAACTGAAGAAATTCCTACGTTACTCTTTTCTCAATGTATACTTTTTACGAACTTTTTCCACATAACAGTTGCAGGAATACCTAAAATTACAGCTAAGGCACAAATGATAAGCCAAATAGCGGTAACTGCCGTCCATCCGTAATTTTCTGCTATGTAACCGTAGCCCATGTTGCCGATTACAATACCAAAGCAAACCATAGCATTAATCAGACCGCTCACCGTTGCACTGTAGCCGAATTTACTGAACACCGCTGCGATACGGACACTTAAATTGGTCATACCGTAAATCATGGTGGTGGATAAAACCAAAAGCCCAACTGCAAGCCAAAGCGGAATTTTGCCGATAAACAGCATCATAAAACAAGCCGGCAAACAGATTGCAAAATAAAGGGTTTGCACCAGAACGGTATTTTTGATTTTACGGAACAAATGCACCACCAAAAGCACACCAAAGATATTGCATATATACAAAAGTGCCGTTTGAATGCTGGCAAAGGTAGCGGAAATGTGATAGCTTTCATCTAACATGGTCGGAACCCATGTTTTTACGCCGTTGTCCAGCATAGCCTGCGCGATACCGAAAAACAGAATAAAAATCATACCGCTTGCCATGAACAGAGGCATAAATTTATGCTCGGATTTTGGAAGTTTTTTTTGTTGAAGAGGCACGGTCTGTTCAACAAGCAATATTTTTTCGGTACGGGATTTGGCGAAAAGCCAAAAAAACAAGCCGCTACAAAGAAGTGCAACATTCAAAAAGAATACACTCATCCACCCCCACGCCTCAAGCATCGGATTCACAACGAAGTAGCTTAAAATACCGCCGACACCTATGGCAAAGGTAATGTAAAGCCCGGCTTTCCCTCTGTGTTCGGGTACTAAAACAGAGGATACGATTCGTGCAGCAGAGGGCCAGACACCGAACTGAATAAATCCGGTAAAGCTCCAAAGAATAAATACAAGATAAAAATTAGTGGTAAACGCCAAAATAAAATTGGTAAAAATAGATGCCACAACACCAATTGTCATAGCAGTAAAAGGTGACATAAGATCGGTGATTTTTCCGCCGAACAGCTGACTTACCGCATACATAAAATAAAACGAAGCCGCAATCGTACCGGCGCCTGTTTTATTAAAAATCCCTGCATTTACAATATAGGCAATAGATGCCGCATAATTGGTTTTTGTCATGCAGACAATCATGTACATCAGCCAACAGCAGCCAAACAAAAGCAGACTTGCCTTTTGTTTTTCGGTTTGATTTTCCATAAATTCGCCACCTAATCCAAATTTCGCCTAAATTATACCACTGTATAGTGGAGTTGTCAATGATACAAATTGATTTTTTGTCCACGAAACGT
Organism: Clostridia bacterium; assembly: GCA_017410375.1. Lineage (NCBI taxonomy): Bacteria > Bacillati > Bacillota > Clostridia > Clostridia bacterium. Next base: position 3,001 of record JAFQQW010000029.1, read on the forward strand.
AGAGAAAAGTGACATACTTTTTGTTTGACACTCACCTCTATTTATGTTAGAATTATAATAGGTATGTTTGCAAATTAAAAGAATAAATTCGTAAAAAAAGAAAAGAGAGGAACGCACTATGAAAAAAGTAACTTTATTTCTGCTGTGTATTCTGCTGCTGACAACCTGCATGAGCGTTGTCGCATTTGCAGATGCACCCGGTACCGGCTACCAGATGCTCTTTAGCGATGAGTTTGAGGGCACCGAGCTTGATACCGAGACCTGGGCCTACCGTACCGGTGGCACGAACAGAAAAGAAAACATTCGTGTCGCAGACGGCAAGCTTTTAATCGACTACAAAAAGATTGATGACAATAAAACGGCTAATTCCTACACCGGCGGCGGTGTTATTACCCGTGAAGTCTTCCCTTACGGCTATTACGAAACCAAAGCAAAGACCTTTAACGGAGTAAAAGGTTTACACACCTCCTTTTGGACAGCTTCTATCGGATATAATGAGGCTGCACCTTTGTCTCCTCAGTCAAATCACCTCATTGAAATCGACGGCTTTGAGTTTAACTCCAGAAGCGATGGAAAAACACCTGTTCCAGCTTATAACCTGCATCACTGGTGGGGAGACCATGCTGCTTACGGAAGCAAATACTACAGCACCGATACAGACGGAGATGATACCACAAATGATGAATTTGTTATGGGCTTTGAATTTCTGCCCGGCGTGATTGTCTACTACTGCAACGGGCAGGAAGTGGGCCGTACGGCAAACACCATGTACAGCGCCGAAAATGTCTGGTTTACCGCGCTTGCTTACTACGGGGTAACCGCTGCAGATATTGATGACACCAAAGCAGATGCAAACGGTTTGTTTGGCAGCTCTGAATATGACTATTTCAGATACTATCAGAAAAAACTGAAGGGCGTAAACCTTTTGGCGAATCCGCACTTTGAATTCAACAGACAATTAGCCAGTGATTCTGCCGTAAAGAGCTTTTATACCACCGGCTCTGTTGTAGTGGATAAAACACCCTTTGCGCACAACGGCTTTTGTAACGCGGTTATAAATAAAAACTCCACCCTTGGTAAAAACTTTGCCTATTTGAGTTCCGGCAAATACACCTTTGAGGGTTATTTCAAAGCAAAAGAAAATACCGTGGCACGTCTTGTGGCATATGATAAAAACGGTGCTGAATTAAAATCAATCGCCATCCCCGTTTCTTCTACCTGGACCTTAGTTTCCCTGGAAGATATTGATGTGGTGGATTCTGCATACGTAGTTGTAGAAGTTACAAGCGGTACCGTTACAGCTGATGATCTTTCCTTCTATGCTTTAGATGGTGAAACAGGCTATGAAAGCTACAGGGATACCAAATACGAAGAATATAATGCAATTGCTTCTGCGCAAAGCTCTGCAACCACGATTACGGCAGACCAAACCACAAGAAGCAGTCAGACATGGAATTCCTCTTCCTTAACCATAGCCAATCTGTATACTTATGCATACTCCTCAAAGATTTGGGCATCTCTTGCAGGTCGCTCAGGCAATGTATATACAGACATTTCCGCTTCCTGGGAAACAACCCTTGAAAAAGACGGAACATACGATATAAAGGTATGGAATATTCAGCACAGCAACAACGTGCCCACACAAAACTATGTAGTAAAGGTTGATGACACAGCAGTTACAGGCACCATCTCTCTTACAACCCTCGCATCTGCAGATGCAGGTCAATGGGAAAAAATCGCCACAGTTACGGGCACAGCAGGACAAAAGGTTACCGTTACCATGACACCTTCCAAGCCCACCGACGAAGGTCAGAATGTGCGTGTTGCTCCCGTATCCATTATTTCGCATGACGATTTGTTACTGGAAACCGCTTTGATTGCACAGTTGAACAACCCCATCTACCAATACAAAAGCTCCCCTTGTGCCTTTGATGCAACCGCAACACTCTATCCTTACGTTTTGGGCACCGAAACATACATTCCGTATCAGGCAATTAAGTCCATTGTACCGATTGACGGCGTGGCGGACAACGAAACCTATGTAACCGCAACACAAATCAACTCTATTTCTGACTACAATGTTTATATTGACAAAGGATACATCGTTATATATGAAAAGAAATACACCGCTTCAGAAAGCTTTATCAACAACGCAATCTCAAGCATAGAAAATTTCAATGACACGTTTCTTCATATTGAAAAAGAAGCAATCTATGTAGGCAAAAACACTATGCCTTTCCAGACCGTTTATGACACCGATCAAGCAACGCTTCCTGCCGGCTGGGGCACCTCCTCTTTAGGCCATGGTGGCAGTTTGTATTCCGGTTCAGCTTCTATATATGCAGACTGGGACATTTCTTTCCCGGAGAATGGAAAATACTCTGTTCAGATTTACAATGTCGTGCACGCAGGCAATGAAAGTGCAAGTCCGTCTACCAAAGCGGCAGGTGTGACCCTTATGGCAAACGGCAAAACCTACACTGCGACCTTAGACCAGTGTGACGGTCAGACCGGTTGGCACGACTTAGGTACTTTTGAAGCAGATGCCGGCAACACCGCTACGCTCCACTTCTACAATGCGGCAGGCAAAGGCATTTTGCGTGCCGATGCAATCCGTGTTGTACCCGTATTTGAAACTCCTGCATATTTTAACGCATTCGACAAAGCAAATCAGACTGTTATTTCCTATGCTTCCGCAACCAAAAACGAAGCTTGGACAGATACAGAAAACGGAATTGGCTATTCCGAAAATACAGATGCGACTATCATCTACACAGTAACCGCTCCCGAGAGCAAAGAATATCGCCTGCAGATGTATGCGCCCGTTGCGGATGCTACAGCTACAAGCGGTGCAAAAATTGTTATTTCCATTGGTGAAGAGGAAGAATATTTCCTGCTCGACCAGACCAAATCGAAAAACGGCTGGTACGAGCTTGGCGTTATGGATTTAGAAACTGCAGACACCGTAACGGTTTCGGTTTCAAACTTCGCAGGCAGCGGTAAACTTTATGCAGGCAATCTCCGTTTAATCCCTGCCTTTGAAGCACCTGCTTTTGTGAACGACAAGACCGCTATCGGTGAAGAATATTACAGTTACAACACCGCCCAAAAGACAGGCGCATGGCAAGCCTCTACCGGTGCGTATGTGGGCTGTATTACATCTCCTGATGCAGATGCTTCTATTGCATGGACTGCAACGCCCCAAAAAAGCACGCGTTACAGCATAGAAGTATATGTTCCCAAGTATACCGCAAGCGGTCCTTCAGGCGCAACCGCATTCCTTGAAATCAACGGTGAACCTTACTACTATACGCTTTATCAGCGCGCTGACAGTGCAGAAAACACCGGTAACGGCTGGTACACTTTAGGCACTTACGATTTAAAAACCTCTGATACTGTAAATGTTACATTAACCAACCGCACCCTTGACGGTTGGCTTCGCGCTAAGGCAATCCGACTGGTTCCCGAAAGTGCACCCATTGCCCGTTCTGCAGTTGAAAATCCCCTGTATAAGGATTATTACAGCGGAAACGATGCCGAAAAGACCGGAGAATGGATTCAATCCTCCGGCGAATATGCAGGCTGCTACGCTTCTTCCGAAGCAGACGCAACCCTCACCTACAACATGACACCTAAAGCAGACGACAACTATGAAATTGAAATTTTCTTACCCAAATATACAGATAACGCAACCGATTCTGTAGCAATTGACTTAGAAATCAACGGTGCGTTAAAACGCTACACCGTAAGCCTCAAGCCCGACAGCACAGAGGATACAGGCTCGGGCTGGTACACTTTGGGTACTTACAGCTTAAAGACTACAGATACGGTTTCCTTAACCGTTTCAAACAACGCAAAGGCAGGCTGGTTACGGGCAAAGGATGCTCGTCTGGTTCCGCAAAAGCCCGATGCGGTTTTAGTGGGCAACACTTCACTTCCCGACCAGGAACTCTACGGCATGAGCAGTGCAACCAAGACCGGTAAATGGTCCACTTCTAGTGTTGGTGGCAGTTCATATTATGGTTCTGATGAAAACGGTATCAAAGCAACTGCAACCTGGAATGTAAACCCTAAAAAGACACATCTTTACAGCATTCAGGTGTTTGTCCCCTGTATAGACCAAGGTTCCACCACCAACAACGGTTATGCAATCCTTTCTGTAAACGGTGCAGTTCACCGTTTCAAGCTTGATCAGCGAAAGGATACCGCAACCTACTCCGGTTGGTACGAACTGGCTTCTATGAATCTTACTGAAAGCGACAATATATCTGTTGAAATCGGTAAAAATTCCGGTACATATATCCGCGCAAATGCAATCCGTCTTGTACCCATTACCAAATCGGTAAATGTAAAGGTAAAAGGTACGGATACAAATGTTAAGGCAAGTGATGCAGAAAGCTACTACACCAATGTCCGCACCACAGATGAAAACGGCAACACCATTAACGATCCCACTTTGCTGGACGCCTTGGTTGCGGCAGATAAAGTGTCCGACATTGGCATTGCCCCGAACCTTACTTTAAGCGACGGTACAGCTTCTGCTCTCACCTTTGCTTCCATGGCAATCTCGCCCGATACCTATCAGAGTCAGAACTTAAATTTGACCCCAGGTGCAGGTAGCTCTTATGCAGAACTATGGTCAGGCAACGAGGTTTTCGTTGACTCTGGCAAAACCGTAACCATGCAGGTAAATGTGCCCAAAAATGGCACCTATCACCTGGTTTTATCGGGTAACTGCTGGGATACAGGTCGTTACATTGTCGCAAGCGTAGACGGTACAAGCTTTTATTCGGATGATGCGTCTACCAACAAAAAATTCATTCTTGGTGGTGTGAAGCAAGCAGGCGTTTACAAAGTACAGTCTGCAAACGGAATCGCCCTTACTGAAGGCTATCACACATTAACCGTTCAGCTTTCAGGTTTGATTCGTCTCAATTATGCAGGTCTGGTTTTAGCAGACAGCAAGGACGAAGCGGCTGCCGTTCAGGCAACCTTTACCACCAAAGAAGCCTTTAACAAATACATGAATACACCTGTATTTGACGGCACAAAACTTACTACCATTTCAGTTTTCGTTAACAAGGTGGCAGTTACTGACAACTTTGACCGTTACATTCTCAGTGAAGGAGACAAAATTGAACTGAATCTGTTCCAGCCCATTTCCATTGGAAGTAAGATCAATGCAATCAGTGAAAACATCACCCATGACGGAAACCGTCAGTTAAGCGACGAAACCTTTGCAAAAACCAATTTTGTTATTCTTTTAAGCAGCGGTTCTTTCTCGGCAATCCCGGTTGATACAACCGCAAAAGACAGTATGAAAGGCTTGTACTTGAACGGTTATGTGTCATTCAAGAGCGATGATGCTGCTACAAGCGGTGACGAAACTACAGTTTATAACTACATTAATTGTCCCATTCAGGGTAACGCCATCGACTCAAGTGGTAGACTTGTCATTGCACTTAACCTTCCTTCAAGCACCAACACAAGCTTTGATGGAAAAACATTCAAAAATTTAACCGGTGGATTGTCCGAAGCCTACAACCGAAATTCCGGCACAGGCTATGATTTTTCAAATCTCTACATCACAGACACTCTTTCTGACGGCGTAGATTTGATTTGTGCCAATGGCAAAGCTACGCTCTTAACAAATAAAGCACAACCTGTTTTTGTGACTGTTGAGAACGCAGACGGCTCGGTGGCTTCTACATACAATTTTGCATTAAACATCACTGCTCCTGCTGAATTCCCGATTTCTTCCGGTCAGACTGTGTACGTATGGAAAGGTACAAATTATATTCACGGCGGTACAACCGCAATTCCTTTGTGTGAACCTGTGACAGTTGAATAATTTTTTTAAAGGGGCTGTAATAAATTTACAGCCCCTTTTTAGGGAATGTAAAAAACGATTTTCTCGCCCTTGCTGGGTTGACTTTCGTTTCTTTTTACTGTACAATAAAATTAGGTTATTTTTTATAAAAAAAGAGGGATAAGTTTTGAAAAAAGGTCTTTTATTTATAATTATGATACTGTTATTTAGCATAAGCCTTGGAGTGCTGTGCCTTGCTGCTCCGCCCGATAGCTCGTACGAACTGGTTTTCAGCGACGAGTTTGAGGGAGACAGCTTAAACTTAGATACTTGGTATTATCGCACCGGCGGACGGTACGGCGGTGTGAACAAAGCCGAAAATGTACGCGTGGAGAACGGCTCCCTTTTAATCGACTACAAAAAAGTAGGTAACGAATTCTCGGGCGGTGGTGTGCACACTACCTTTACAACAGGCTATGGTTATTACGAGGTGCGTGCAAGGGTATTTGACGGCGTAAACGGTTTGCACACCTCATTCTGGACAACAGGCTCCAACACCTTTGCCGAAAAGCCCGAAAACGAACCCCTATTTCCCTCTTCCTTAGAAATTGATATCTTTGAAATAGATTCCCGAGAAGATGGCAAAAATCCTAACATTTCCCACGGCACACATGTGTTTTATCGTGGGAAAGACAGCTCGTTCCGCGAAAGATACACGGAACTTGATGTAACCGAATGGTTTGTGATGGGTATGGAACGTCTGCCCGACCGCCTGAACTTTTACATAAACGGCGAGCTTGTCAGCACCCAGGAAAACTTAGATTTTTTCGGATACGCTTACACCTGGCTGACTGCTCTTGCTTCGCCCGACCACTACTTAAAAGCAGACGGCACCTATAACATTGACCTTTCAAAAATAGATGAAAACGGATTATTCGGCAGTTCTGAATTCGATTACTTCCGATACTATCAACGTCCCATGCAAGGCACAAATATGCTTTCAAACGGTAATTTTGAATATAACCGTGCAGGTGAAGATTCCATTCCGCGCCATTATGTTTTAAAGGGCGATTTAAGTGCCTCAGCCACAGAAAAAACACCTTTTGCTTATGATGAATTTATAGTTCACTCTCATAAAAGCGGTGCCCCCTACGAACTGCTCTCGGGACAGGAGCTTTGCTATTTGCTTCCCGGCAAATACACCTTTAAGGGACAGTTTAAAGCAAGTGAAGGTCTGACCTCTGCTCGGGTTGTGGTATATGACCAAAACAATAATGTACTCGCAGAAAAAAACATTCCCCAATCAAACGACTGGACCGAGCTTTGCATCACAGATATTCCTATTTCAAACTATGCTTTTGTAACAGTGGAATCCTCTTCGGAAGGCGGAACCGTACTTTCTATGGATGCACTGGAATTTTATCTGCAAAGCGGTACGCCCTACACTTTAACCGCCACGCCCGAATATGAAAAATACATGGGTGAAAAGGTTATTGATGTAGAGGAATATGAATTTGAACACGCGACCGATTACGCAGGAGACTTCAAAGCTTCAGGCATCATGGGCTATTACTTGAATGAAAATAACCCCGACGCCTTTGTAGAATGGGAATTTGAAGCCTCAAAAGATGGTTATTACACACCGCAATGGTATCATCTGCCCCGCTCTGATAACCCCTTAACCCAGACCATGACAGTTATTTTGCCGGACGGTACCGAATCCAGCGTGGTTTTAGATGCTCAAAACGGCGTTGAAGGATACGTATCTTTGGGGGATTTTGAACTGAAAAAAGAAGAAATACTCACCATCAGAGCCACACATGACGGCACAAAAAAGAATATGCGCATTACAAAGCTTCGCGTTCCATATACCGAAGAGCTGTTTTACAGCGAAGCGACCATTCTTCAGCTTAATAACCGCATTTTCGTGCATCAGAAATACCCTTACTTATTTGAGGAAACACTGACCCCTTATAAACAGGACGATGTATATTACATCCCTTATCAGATGCTGAAATCAACAACAGGTATTGATTTAGAACTTAGCAATGATACGACTTATGTGACAGATGCACAGCTAAAAAAAGCCGGTATTCAAGTATCGGTTAGTGAGGATTATCTGTATCTGACACCACATGATATTACCTTTACTGCAGAATCCGACACGATATGCCGGGAAGCATTGATTGGATATACAAGCCCTGAAACAGTGTTGCAGGCAACGTACTCAAGCTACCAGGGCGATGCCTATCAACAGACTGTTTATCCGCTCAGCGAAGCCTATTTTTACGGAGACTGGTTGAATTCTTATCATGTAGTGCCCCACAAATATGCTGACGATAATACTTCTTATGCCGAATGGACAATTGACGCTCCAAAAAGCGGAACCTATACATTAGAATACTATTCTCCCAACCGAATCAATGCAGCTTCGGGCGTTGCCCTTGACCTTTACGCCAATGGTGTAAAACAAAAGTATACACTCAATCAGACCGATGAAGAAAAAATTGGATGGTACACGTTGGGAGATATCACCTTCACAGAAGAAGATAAAACTTTAAAATTACATGTTCAGCGCGAATCTGCACAGGGACATCTGCGTGTTTATGCTATCCGCCTTGTTCCTACTGTTAAAACCGAAACCTTTATTGGCGAGAGGGATGTTTTACTCAGCGAATACTATGCCCACAACAGTGATGCCGCCGAAAAAGTCGGTGGTTGGATTCAATCGGGCGGTATCTACTCTGACTGCATTGCTGTACGAAACACCGAAAAAGATGCCAAAATCACCTGGACGGTTACCCCTAAAACAGAAGATAATTACTCTATTCAACTATTTAATCCACGATATTTCGAGACTGCCACAGAAAAAGCCATCATCACCTTGACTGTAAACGGCGAAACTTGCCGATACGAATGGAATCAAAAACCGGAGAATGCAGAAAACAACGGGGCAGGCTGGTATGATTTGGGAACCTTTGCATTAAAACCGTCCGACACAATTAAGGTTTCCATGATAAACGGTACAGAAAGCGGCTGGCTTCGCGCAAAGGCTTTGCGGTTGGTTCCGGAAAATTCCCCTATTTATCTGGTAGGTGATTTTGACGAACCATTGCAAGAACTGCATACATTCACCGAAGCAACCCTCACAGGCACTTGGGGAAAATCCAATGCCGCAGGCATTAAAGGTTCTTATTATACACCGGATAACGCCACCGCCACCTGGAACTTTGCGCCAAGCTCCGCAAACAAATACAGCATTCAGATTTACATGCCCTGTTCGGCAGGAAATTCTGCTGCAAAAAGCTATGTTACACTTTCGGTAAACGGCATATCACACAAATTTCTCTTTAACCAATCTCAGGATACAGAAACATACACAGGCTGGTATGAGCTTTGTGTGCAGGATTTACCGCAGGATGCGGAAATCTCCATCACTATAGGCAAAAACGATGGCTCAAATCTCCGTGCAAAAGCGGTGCGCTTAATTCCCTATCCGGGCTGTGCAACCACAGCACAAAACGGCACGGTAGTAACCGCAAATATCGGTACGCTTTCTAATCATCACAACAATTTCTTATTTGCAGAGTTTGACAGCAACGGCATTTTACAAAGCATTACAACTTATGAAACAGCACCTGCCGTAGACCTTACCTTAACAAATGCAAACAACAAGTATCAGCTGTTCTTCTGGGGAGATTACTTTAAACCCGTATCAGCATCAACCGGAACAAAATAAAAAAAAGGGGCTGTAATAAATTTACAGCCCTTTTTTAGGGAATAGGAAAAAATGTTTGGAATGGACAAACTGAGCCCAAACCGCGTTGCATCGCGGTTTGGGGTTACCCGAAGGCGTACAAAGGTACGTCGAGAGGCGAAGTTTGTTCATAGCAAAAACGCATTTATCAA
>JAFQQW010000030.1 GCA_017410375.1 Clostridia bacterium
CCTCCAATATACATCAGTTTCAAAATGTTTTTGTCGTCTTGTACTTTCCATGCATCGAACTTCAGAATCATAAAAATGCAAGCTACTACAATACTTGAAAAAGATAGCCAAAAAGATTGTGTACATGCTTGCAAAAAATCACCTGCAATCAAGAAGAGCAAGCCCAGCAAAAACAAAGTGATATTTACCGGCAACAACCATCGTTTCCCATGCTTTTTCAAGATAGATGAAATAGCATTTGTGCAATAAGAATGGTTTTCAGAATAATGTTCTTCCAGCCACTCGGTCTCTTTCCGGTTAGAGAAGAACCGTTTATAGTTCCATTTGAAAATATGAAATAATTCTTTCATACAAAAACCTCGCATAATGACTTATTTTATTTTATTATATAATCGCAGCCTTAGTGGAAGCTTAGAAGATACAGCTATATATAAAAAAACTGCGCATAAAAGTACGATCATCCTTTTATGCGCAGTTTATCTATACGATTGTGGGATTTACAGCATTTATTTTACAGATATACCGTAAAGCAGATTCTATTTTCCGGAAGATAATTGGAATCAATCTTACCATTGTGTGAGTCAACAATAGCTTTAGCGATTGACAATCCGATTCCACACTTTCCTTCGCCATAATGCCGTGTTTTGTCTGCTCGATAAAAGCGTTCAAACAGCTTTTCGGGTGGAACATCCGGAAGAACATCACATGTGTTTTCAATTTCAAATACAAAGTGCTGTTTTCTTTCGTTCAAACGGACCCATATGGTTCCGTTTTTATTTGCATATGTTATCGCATTGTCGATCAAAATTGCGAAAAGCTTTTCCAGTTGGTCTCTGTCCGCCACTCCCCATATGTTGTCATCCAAATCACAATACAGAGTAATGTTTTTGCTGTTAATTCTTGTTTGATATGCATTCAATTCTGTTTGCAGCAGATCGCTGACAGGAATATCTTCAGTATTGACTGTCAGTGCTTTTTCGTCCATTTTGGACAGCGTCAACAAATCCTGAACCATTTTTGTCAAATGCAATGATTGGTTTTTTATGTTGTTACTCCACTTCGTTTGGCTTGTATATAACTCCAATGCTTCTACATTCGATAAAATGACAGACACGGGAGTTTTCAGTTCGTGACTGGCATTTGTAATAAATTGTTTTTGTGTTTCAATGCTTGCTGCAACCGGAGAAATAGCTTTGTTTGATAACTTGATTGCCAAAATCAGCATGAGTCCCCAGCAAACAATGCCAAGCCCCAACGACAGAAGCAAAATCCTCAAAAATGATACGATTTCCTCGGAGATATCTAAAAACACAATGGTTTTTATCCCTCCAATATTGGTAATATGAAAGCGGTATCTTCCGTACGTTCCCAAGGGAGTTTTGTGTGCTTGTACTTTAACAGCTAAATGGGTTGCTTCATTTTCTGTTAAAGAAGTAATCTGTTTGGTATTTACATAGATTGGCTTGCCATCCGCATCCATTCGGACAACGAAAAAATTGGATGACAGGATCATATCCTGCCTGTTTTTCGGATCTTCTAAGAAGTCTGTAAAAGAAAAATCTTCTTCAATATCCTCAAAATCCGAAAACTTTTTATCCACACTTTCGGACAACAAGAGTAGTGTTTCTTTAATTTCTCCATATATCGTATGAATATTAATGGCATTTAGTGTTCCAAGCAAGGCTATCAGCACAATGGAAACGCCAATCATAGCTGTAAAAATGAATTCTTTTTTCAGTTTACGAATCATTTGTGTGCCTCCAATGTGTATCCAACATCACGCTTTAGAACGATTTTGATGTCAGCATTTAAATCGGCAAGCTTTTTCCGCAGATAGGAAATATATACCCACACAACACCTGGCTGTGCTTCCGTATCGTAACCCCATACTTTACACAGAAGTTCTTCCGTTGAAAAATAGCGTCCGTGATTGAGCATCATGAGTTCCATAAGCTGGTACTCCAACTTACCAAGGCTTGTACTTTGATTTCCAACATACATCTCATGACTTTCCTGATCCAGTTCGACATTACCGAACATCAATACCTTTGCTATGTAATCCGGTCTGCGGCGCAACAACGCCCTCACATGTGCCAATAAAAGTTCCATGGAAAACGGCTTAGGTAAATAATCGTCGGCACCGGTATCCAGACCAAGAATTTGATCTTTTATTTCTGCTTTCGCCGTGAGAAGCATAATAGGTGTTTTATATCCAAGCTTTCTAAGTTCTTTCAGAACTTCCAAGCCGCTTTTGTCCGGCATCATAATATCAAGTATAATACCGTCGTATTCCTCTAACTGCGCATATGCCAAAGCGGTTTCTCCGTCATATACCGCATCTACTGTGTAATGATGATATGTTAAAATATCTACAACTGCCTCAGATAAACCTCGTTCATCCTCTGCATACAAAATCCTCATACATACACCTCCTTTTCTTTATTGTATCAAAGTAACCTTAGTAAATGCTTAGCACTACAGCAAAACTTGCTTATTTGAATTATATTTATAAGGAATTTGCCTTGAGCAAAATCCGACTGTTCGTGTGTATGGTGGCAGTGCCAACGGGGGCGCAAGAGGTATATAAAACCCCGCCGCAGCGATCAGCTCCCGTATCGTATTCTCTCCATTTCCAAATCAAATGGAATCGTCAATTTCTTCGGAAGCTCGCTCATGGAGAGTTCCAGAATTTTGCGGATTGTAATTTTCGCAAACATGTTTGTTTTGCTCATATCGCCGTCTGCCAGTTTTACGATCTGCGCTGTTCCTGCAGAAAAGTTAAAACAGATTTCTCCCCATTCATCGTCGTCGTTTGCATACCGATGTACAGCTTTGTACTCGTATGTAGCGGCGGCGATTTTTTTGTTTTTATCGGTCAGCTTCAATTCCACCACACCGAGAACACCGGCATCCACCAATAGTCCGGTCAGTTTGTCCACGATCTTCTTGTAGGCTCGCTCTGCACCGCTGGTGGTGCTGTACTCGTAAGCGGTGGCAAGCTGTTCAAATGAATAACGCTCGTCCCACGGCATCACCCGTCCACAG
>JAFQQW010000031.1 GCA_017410375.1 Clostridia bacterium
AAAAAGGGCTCGAACCTTGAGAAGGCACGAGCCGTAAAATAAAATAGTCCGGTGGACTGTTTTATAGGCGAGTGGTGCGCAGACGGGTACTGCAAGCGAAGCGATGCGGTCGTCAAGCAAGGTGGATGCGCAGCATACACTGCCCTATTGTTCCCACCAAAAAGAAGAACACCCTTGTGGTGTTCTTCTTTCAGTTTTTATTGAAAATTTTTCTCTAATGTCATAAGCGGCACGCCGTTCTTGCCGTCCATAATCTGAAATTCTTCGTACGCGCCAAAGCCTACCTGTTGCATAAGCGGTACATCCATCGCATTTTCCAGCATGGTTGCAATATCCTTTCGGGTTGCAAAGTCTTGTGCTACAAACGAAATTCCGTTTGTAATTCCCAAAGACGTCGCTGTCATCATAAAGCCCTGCTCACCTATTGCCTCTGCCTTAGGCGCATAGCCTAAAATGGTCACAAGAATTTCTGCCGCCTCACCGTATGTAACCGCGCTTTCAGGCTGAAGCTCTTTTTCGTCCCAGGGGATCGCACCCATATTGTGGGCAAGATTTGCAGAACCCAATGCCCAATGTCCCTCTAAATCTGTATAATAAAAGTTTCCCGGAACATTTTTTAAGTTCATGGCATTTACAGCAAACTGTGCCATTTCCGCACGGGTTACAAGCGCATCCAAGGCAAAATCACCGTCGCCTCTTCCAACCAACATACCATGTGCATAAATTTTCGGGAACGCTTCTACCTCTTTAGGCACATCCGCAAATGCAGTGCACGAAAGCCCTGAAATAATCAAGACAACCAGTAATACCGACATAAATTTTTTCATCATACATTCCTCTTTTCTGTAAATTTTTTAATGCCCGCAGTCGACTACTCTGCTTTATTTTCCCTTCCTTTTTTATTTTTTGCGCACTTTTTAAACGAAAAAAGTGCGCGACACGAAGCCACGCACTTGTGTAAAATACATAGCTTCAACTGTCGCCAAACAAATCTTACACAACTCATAAAAAGTACATGCAAAATGAAGCATCTGTATTTTCACCGAAAAAGGGTATAAAAATACACATACTTTAAATGAGTTTCTATTCAGATTTGTTTGGCAACTTTAGTATACCACACTCTTTTTAAAAATACAAGTAAAAAAAACAGACCTGAGGGTCTGTTTTTCAATTTGCTAATATTTCATATAACTCTCTGATGTTTTTTAAAATAAACTGCGGCTTGGTTTCGCCCTTTTCCACATCCTCCATTGTGCCTTCACCGCTCAGCACGAAAATGGTGCTGATGCCGGCATTTACACCGCAGGCAATGTCTGTGTACAAACGGTCTCCCATCACAGCCGTCTCTTCTTTGGAAAAGCCTGCCTTTTCCATAGCAAGATACGCCATATCCGGCTCGGGCTTACCGATAAACTTCGGCCGCTTACCGGTAGACCTCCAAAGCATCTCTGCCACCGACCCGCAATCGGGCACATACCCAAACGCCGTGGGACAAACCCAGTCGGGGTTCGTTGCAATGTATGCAATATCCTCTTTCAAAAGAATGCACGCATCCTCTAACTTTTTAAAGGTCAGCTCGTTATCGTTGCCCATGCAAATGCAGTCAATCCCCTCTTCCCTGTCGGTCACAACCGGAAGTCCCGCGTCCTTTAACTCCTGCACAAAAGATTGTGTACCGAAGGCATAAATCTTTTTAAACGCATGCTTTTTCAGATACAAAACCGTTGCATTGGTGGAGGTTAAAAATTCGTCTGCTGTCGCTTTAATACCCAATGACGCCAACTTTTCCACATATTTATCCACACTTTTCGAAGAATTGTTGGTCAAAAAAATGTATTTTCCACCGTTTTTCTTCACATGTGCCAAAAAATCCAATGTCCCGTCAAATAAATCGTTATCTAAGTATATAGTGCCGTCCATATCCAGTAAGAACAGCTTTTTTTTCTTCAGTTCCTGCATTTTAAAGATTTTCCTCCCAAAGCTTTTGCGTACCGGCAGAAATCGCCGTCGCACCATATCCTAAAATGGCCTCTGCTTCTTTTTTGCTTTCAATCAGGCCTCCTGCAATCAGCGGAATTTCGATTTTCTGCACCAGTGAAACAATCACTTTCGGTAAAAGTCCTGGCATAATTTCAATCATATCAGGCTTTGCGGTTGTAACCGCCTCTACGGTTGTTTCCACCGAATGGGAATCCACAATAAAAAAACGCTGTACCGTAAAAAGCTTAAGCTCCCTTGCCTTTTTAATCATGCTCACCCGGGTGCTGATGACTCCGTCTGCTCCCGACTGCTTAACAAACTGCAGTCCTGCCTCGTCTTTGCCGATGCCATTTGCAAGGTCTATATGCAAAAGATACTTTTTGTTCTTCTGATGTGCCAGACAGACCCGGTCCTTCAATGTAAAAATGTCGGGTTGCAAATCAAACACAACCGCTACACCGCTTTCAATTGCCGCTTTGAACTCCGCTTCGCTTCGCACCGCAGCAATGATTTTCCCCACGTCCATCTATCCTCGCTCCTTTATTTATCCGCCGTTGCAATCACACGACTGCCGAATACATCTTCTATTATAACATCTCCTGCCAAAATGTGCAAGGGTGCAATTGTCTGATTTATCTTTTTCATGCATTCAAAAATTTTATCCTTTGGAATGGGTGTTTCGGTTTTGACCGGCACAACCGTACCGTCTGCACACCGCACGGTAGAGGTTACGGTACGCACCGGATTTAAGGTTTCGTCCTTTGCATACTGCTCGCCCCGCTTGCAGGTATTCCCCGTAACAGACAGTACTTCCCTGCCATCCGTTTCCACCGTAAGGCTACAGCCTAACGGGCATACAATACAAGTAAAAGTCTTTTGCATATCAAAGCACCTCCAGTTCAAAACGCAATGCATTTGCCTGTTTCAAAGCATCTGCCTTTAAAGTCACCGTTTCCATCTCACCCGGTGCTACCTTTTGCTTTTTCTTAGAAAGCAAAAGCGTTTCCCCATCAAACACATTGATTTTCACATTTTTAAACACATCGGACACTCTGAAATACACCTTCACATCCTCCGCTTTTGTGATGCGTTGCGGTACGGTATAGCGGATTTTCCCGTCGGTGGAAATCGGGATATGTAAAGTCCCTTTTTCTGCTCCTCGGATATATTCTGCGGCACTCATGCCTGCGATTTCCGCTTCTTCGGATACAAAATCCACCAGGTCGTGTACATGCAATACATTTCCGCAGGCAAAAAGCCCCGGAATGTTCGTTTCCCGGCTCTGATTTACTTCAGCACCGCCTGTAACGCGGTT
This sequence comes from Clostridia bacterium, assembly GCA_017410375.1. NCBI lineage: Bacteria > Bacillati > Bacillota > Clostridia > Clostridia bacterium. Next base: position 3,296 of record JAFQQW010000031.1, read on the forward strand.
CAAATCAAGACCTGCCTGCTGTGAAAGCTCGTTTTCGGGAATCAGCCCCACCGACAGCAAAAGTGTGTCGCATTTAATGTATTCTTCTGTGCCGGGGATAGGTTTTCTGCTCTCGTCCACCTTCGCGATGGTCACCCCCGTTAACCGTTCTTTGCCGTGAATATCTATCACCGTATGGCTTAATTTTAAAGGAATGTCAAAATCGTTCAAGCATTGCTGAATGTTTCGGGCCAGCCCCCCTGAATAGGGCATCAGCTCGCAAACCGCGTGTACCTTTACGCCCTCTAAGGTCATGCGTCGCGCCATAATCAGCCCGATGTCGCCCGACCCTAAAATCACCACATTTTTGCCCGGCATATACCCTTTCATGTTCACATACTTTTGTGCCGTGCCTGCGCTGAATATGCCGGAGGGTCGACTTCCGGGGATGTTTAATGCGCCCTTTGACCGCTCTCTGCAACCCATGGCAAGAATGACCGCCTTTGCCTGAATCTGAAAAATGCCTTCCTCGGTGTTACTCGCCGTTACGGTCAAATCCTCGCTTAAATCCAGCACCATGGTATTCAGCTTTACGGGTATTTTTCGCGCTTTTACCTGTTTTTCATAGCGCAAAGCATATTCAGGACCGGTTAATTCTTCTCCAAACTTATGCAACCCGAATCCATTATGAATACATTGCTGTAAAATACCCCCAAGCTTTTCATCTCTTTCCAGAATCAAAATATCTGTTATGCCTGCATCATATGCTGCAACCGCAGCACTAAGCCCTGCAGGACCGCCACCGATGATCACTAAATCCGTCATGCCTCACACCTCCTTGGTCTTTCCGAAATTTATGAAAGATTCTCCGCCGAATTTGGTTACTTTTTCGTAAGCTACGCCCGTTTCTTTTGCAATCAGCTCCACAATATAGGGACCGCAAAAACCGCCCTGACATCTGCCCATCTGTGCTCTCGTACGCCTTTTTACGCCATCTAAATCGGTCGCTTTAGGATTGAACCGCAACGCATCCAAAATTTCACCCTCGCTCACCTTTTCGCAACGGCAAACAATCTTGCCGTAGGCAGGATTTTGTTTGATCATTTTATTTTTTTCTTCTGTACTTGCTTCCCGAAACGCGTGCATCGGACGTCTTACAGGATTAAAATTCTCCTTTTCATCCATTGCAAGTCCTTGTTCTTTCAGCATATCCGCCACGAATTCCGCAATGGCAGGAGATGCCGAAAGACCGGGCGATTCAATCCCTGCCACATTGATAAAGCCCTTTTGGGGCGAACGGATGATAAAATCGCCTGTGTTGCCTGCCGCGCGCAAACCGCAAAAGGAGGTGATTGCCTTATTAAAAGGAATCCCGTCCACATTTTCGGATGCCTCTTTTAAAATTTTTGCAAACCCTTCTCGAGTCGTACCTGCATCCGCTTTATCCATTCTGTCCACAGAGGTCGGACCCAGTAAAAGATTATTGTCCACCGTAGGCGTAACCAGAATACCCTTTCCCTTTTCAGAGGGCGTGCGGAATACGGTATGCGTCAAAAGACTGCCCTCGCCCTTATCCAGCAAAATATATTCCCCTTTTCTGGGATGCACCTCAATGGAAAAATCGCCTGCTAATTTTGCAATCTCATCGCTGTAAAGCCCTGCGGCATTAACCACAAACCGCGCCTGCACCCAATCGGTCTTGCTTGAAACCGCAAAGGCATCACCGTTTTTACAGATATCGGTCACCTCAAAATTACATTTTAAATCCGCACCGTTGTCCATGGCATTGCCGATTGCCGCAACAGTCAGCTCATAAGGGCAAATGATCGCACCGCTCGGGGCATGCAAAGCATATTGCACCTTTTCCGAAAGATTTTTCTCCAGCGCATGCACTTCTTCTTTTCCAAGCAATTTCAGCCCCTGCACACCGTTTTTCTGCCCACGCTCTAAAAGGCTCTCAAGGACTTCCTTATCCTTTTCATCAAACCCGATAACCAGCGAGCCGTTTTTCTTATACTTTACCCCAAGCTCGCGCGCAATTTTTTCCATCATCATCGAGCCTTTTACGTTAAGGCTTGCTTTTAAAGTACCCGGCTCTGCATCAAAGCCCGCGTGCACAATGGCAGAATTTGCCTTTGTAGCCCCCATTGCCACATCGTTTTCCTTCTCTAAAATGCACACCTTAAGCTTGTAAGCAGAAAGCTTTCTGGCAAGCAGACCGCCCACAACCCCTGCGCCGATGATTGCAACATCATACATTTTTAAACACCCTTTCCAAAACAAAAAGACGCACCAAAACAAAAGCTTTCTTTCGCTTTTGTTCTGATACGTCTCCAATTCTCTGTATCAACAAAAGTATACTACAATTTTTTCAGTTTGTCAACCCTTTAAAGGCTATCCACATAATCACAAGCCGCAAGGGCTGCGATAGCACCGTCTGATGCTGCGGTTGCCACCTGACGGATTTTTTTGCTCCGGCAGTCCCCTGCCACAAAAATACCGTCCGTGCCGGTCACGCATTTTTCGTCCGCGTCCGCATAGCCGTAGTCATTAAGAAGCATCACATTCTTAAAAGGCTCATTTTGCGGAATCAGGCCGATTGCCACAAACATACCGTCGCAGGCAATCTCTTTTTGCCCGTCCTTGGTGTTGATGACAATGCCCTCTAAAGTGGTATCGCCTAAGATTTTTTCAACCGTTGCCCCTAAAATGATTTCCACATTTTCTTTCTGCGTCAACTGGTCAACCAGCTTCTGTTCACCGGTAAAATAATCTAAATTCTGTACTACATATACTTTTTTTGCCAGATCCGAAAGCAAAATGGCTTCCTGCAATGCCGAGTTACCGCCACCGATCACCGAAACAGTTTTGCCGGTATAAAATGCCCCGTCACAAACCGCGCAGAACGAAATGCCCTCGCCCACAAACTGCTCTTCATTTTCTAAGCCTAACATTCTGTGCTTGGCACCGGTTGCAATCACAACTGCCTTGCCCTCAAATTCGCCCTCGTCGGTTACAACGGTTTTAACCGCACCGTCCTTTACCGAAAGCACCTCACAGCACTCTAAATCTGCGCCCTGCTCTAACACCTGCTCCACCATTTTTTCGGCAAATTCGTTGCCCGAAAGGGACACAAAGCCCGGAATATTTTCCACTTTAGGGGAATAGGTAATCTGTCCGCCGAATGTGCCTTTTTCCAGCACCACAACAGACTTTCCTGCTCTGCAAGCGTACAGAGCGGCGGTCAGCCCCGCCGGGCCGCCGCCGATAACAATCAAATCATACATATTCAATTTCCTCTGTTCTTTTTTTACGCGTTTAACATTTTCTTAATGTCCGAAACGCCGGTAAATTTCTGTACTTCGCCGTTTTTCACAACCACCAGAGTCGGTGCCTGCTTGATACCGAATTCTTCAACCAGTTCCGGATACTCGTTTGCCAGAAGCTTTTCGTAGGCTACGCCTGCTTTATCCAATGCCGCGCAAGCAATCTTGCAGTTGGGGCAGGTTGCGGTAGCAAAGAGGTATGTGCCGTCATTAGAATCGGAAACTGCTTCTTTAACGGGTGCTTCTTCCACCGGTGCAGGACCTTTGTGGGTCAGCTTGGAATTTTCGATATCATATACCTTTCTTTCCTTGTATTCCTGGCTCTTACCGTCGTTCCAGTTCTGTACCGGACGGTAGTAACCGGTGATACGGCTGTAAACTTCGGTATTTTCACCGCACTGCGGGCAGGTAAACTGTTCGCCGGGGATATACCCGTGCTTTTTACATACCGAGTATGTGGGAGACAAGGTATAGTAAGGCAGACGGTAGTTTTCTGCAATCTTTCTAACCAGGTTCGCCGCAGCCTTCCAATCCGGCAATTTTTCGCCTAAGAACGCATGGAATACGGTACCCGAGGTATAAAGGGTCTGCAGTTCATCCTGAACATCCAAAGCTGAGAAGATATCTTCGGTGTAGCCAACCGGCAAGTGCGAGCTGTTGGTGTAGTAAGGTGTTTCGCCTGTGCCCATGCCTGCGGTGATGATGTTGGGATAGTGTTTTACGTCATGCTTTGCAAGACGGAATGCGGTAGATTCAGCAGGCGTTGCTTCTAAGTTGTACAAATCGCCGTATTCTACCTGATAATCGGACAATCTTTCTCTCATGTGGTTCAGAACGTCCTGGGTGAATTTCTGTGCTTCTTTCTTGGTAAGGTCAGCCTTAATCCAGTTTGCATTGAGGCACGCTTCATTCATACCAACTAAACCGATGGTGGAGAAGTGGTTGTTAAAGGTACCCAAATAACGCTTGGTGTAAGGATAAAGACCTGCTTCTAACAGCTTTGTGATAACCGTTCTCTTGATTTTTAAGGAACGAGCGGAGATATCCATCAATTTATCCAGTCTGTTATAGAAATCTGCTTCGTCCTTTGCAAGGTAAGCAATTCTGGGGATGTTGATGGTAACAACACCTACAGAACCGGTGCTTTCACCGCTGCCGAAGAAACCGCCCGACTTTTTGCGGAGTTCGCGGAGGTCAAGACGCAGTCTGCAGCACATACTTCTTACATCGCTCGGCTCCATGTCGGAGTTGATGTAGTTAGAGAAGTACGGTGTACCGTATTTGGAGGTCATTTCAAACAACAGCTTGTTGTTTTCGGTTTCAGACCAGTCAAAGTTTCTGGTGATGGAGTAGGTCGGAATGGGATACTGGAAGCCTCTGCCGTTGGCATCGCCTTCAATCATGATTTCGATAAACGCTTTGTTTACCATATCCATTTCCTTCTGGCAGTCTTTGTACTTAAAGTCTGCTTCCTTACCGCCGATGATGCAGTTTAATTCTGCAAGGTCAGCAGGAACGACCCAGTCGAGCGTGATGTTAGAGAACGGTGCCTGTGTACCCCATCTTGAGGGTGTGTTTACACCGTAAATGAACGATTCGATGCACTTTTTAACCTGATCGTAAGAAAGGTTATCAATCTTAACGAAAGGTGCAAGATAGGTGTCAAAGGACGAGAACGCCTGCGCACCTGCCCATTCGTTCTGCATGATACCAAGGAAGTTTACCATCTGGTTACAAAGGGTAGCCAAATGCTTTGCAGGTGCAGAGGTGATTTTACCCGATACACCACCCAAGCCTTCCTGAATGAGCTGCTTTAAGGACCAACCTGCACAATAGCCTGTGAGCATGGACAGGTCATGGATGTGAATGTCTGCATTTCTGTGCGCGTTGCCGATTTCATCATCATAGATTTCAGACAACCAGTAGTTTGCAGTAATCGCACCCGAGTTGCTCAAAATCAAACCGCCTACAGAATAGGTTACGGTAGAGTTTTCCTTAACACGCCAGTCGTTGATGTTTAAGTAGTTGTCCACAATATCCTTGTAGTCAAGTACGGTTGCGTTTAAGTTACGCAGCTTTTCATGCTGTCTGCGGTAAAGGATGTAGGCTTTTGCCACCTCATCATAGCCCGCCTTAATCAATACAGATTCAACGCTGTCCTGAATGTGTTCCACAGAGATTTTGTCATCCTCAATCTTGGGTTCAAAATCTGCAGTAACCTTCAAAGCCAGAAAGTCGATAATGTCTGTATTATACTGCTTCTCGCAAGCATCAAATGCCAATGCAATCGCGTCGCTGATTTTCTTTAATTCAAAGCTTGTTAATTTTCCGTCACGTTTAATAACATTATACATATATATTTCCTCCTCTTCTTTGTTTTTTTCGGAATGTGCCCTTATTATATCATCATATTTTGGGTTTGTCAACCCCTAAAATACAATATATTGTGTTTTTATATTCCGCGGCACACAATTTCTGCTATGTTAGAGGATGCCTCAGACCGCATGGATTCAAGGGTTTCGGGGGTTACGGCATGCATAGAAATTTTTCCGATTAAATTTCCCGAATCCACAAAATTTTGTAAAAAATACCGTTTTGCACCCTTAATCCACTCGGAAATTTTCAAAATATCTTCTTTTTCGTGAAATTCCGCCACAACCGTTGTGCGGAATTCATAGTCCACCGCACCGCTTAACAAAAACTGCACACTCTCTTCTATTTTAGAAAGGTCCATATCAACCCCGGCTGTTAAACTGTACTTTTCCTTGCAGTTTTTAATGTCCATGGCAACATAGTCAATCAGACCCTCGCCAGCCAACGCCTTTAAACGCTCGGGGAACGCACCGTTGGTGTCAAGCTTTACCGCATACCCCAACGCCCGTACCTTCTTAATAAATTCTTTAATGTCAGGCTGCAGAAGCGGCTCACCGCCCGTGATACACACCCCGTCCAGTAACCCCTTGCGTTTTCCTAAGTATTCCAAAATCTCTTCCTCGGTAAATTCGTCCGTCCCGTGATTGAGCGCCAAATCGGCATTGTGACAAAAAGGACACCGCATGTTGCAACCGCCCGTAAACACAATGCACGCCACCTTCCCCGGGAAATCCAGCAACGTCATCTTCTGCAATCCGTTTATCTTCATATTATATATCTCCTTTTATCCTATTTTAAAATATCCATGTAGGGAACGGGCTTGCTCGTTCCGCTTTACACAACCAAAGGCTTCTCCTTGAGGAGAGGCTCCGCCGTAGGCGGTGGTGAGGTGTAGGTTGCGAAGCGACCGTTTTCCACCTCAACCGTCAGTCTTACGTCCGACACCTTCCTCTCTAAGGAAAGGCTTTATAACCTGTCCGTCTCGTCAGATTCTCAAACCAAAGGCTTGACTTAAGAGGTTGTTATCTCTATTATACCCCATCACCAATCCCCCCGTCAAGCAAAAACCACAAAACCCCCTTGCAACTTTTTTCCAATTATGCTATACTGTAAAAAAGGAGAGATAACTATGAAAAATATACTTGTAGTCGGCAGTATTAATATGGATTTAGTGATTCACACCCCACGCCTTCCAAAGCTTGGCGAAACCTTAAAGGGACATTCCTTTATGACCGCCTGTGGCGGTAAGGGTGCCAACCAGGCAATCGCCGTGGGCAAGGTTTACGGTGCCTGCACCATGATTGGCGCGGTCGGTGAAGACGCTTTCGGCAAAACCATGACCGACAATTTAGAAAACAACAACGTAAACACCGCAGGCATTTCCAAAATCGGTGAAAACTCGGGTATCGCCATGATTACGGTATGCGGCGGCGACAATCACATCCTATTAGACGGCGGTGCCAACGACCGCTTGACGCCCGACTGGATTGACAAGCACCTCGACCTGATTCAGCAAGCCGATATTGTCATTTTCCAACTGGAAATCCCCATGGAAACCGTGCTCTACGCCGCAAAAAAAGCAAAAGAATCGGGCGCAAAGGTACTTTTGAATCCCGCCCCTGCCGCTCCCCTTCCGGACGAGCTTTTAGAGCAGATAGACATCTTGATTCCCAACGAGCACGAAGCCGAAATCATCACCGGCATCCATGAGCCGGAAGAAGCAATTAAAGTGCTCATGCAAAAATGCAATCAGGTCATCATTACCTTAGGCGAAAAGGGATGCATCTATAATGACGGAACCGAAATCAGGCTCGCACCTGCTGAAAAAGCCAAAGCGGTAGACACCACCGCTGCAGGCGACAGCTTTATCGGTGCATTTTGTGCCGCCCTTTGCGAAGGAAAAGCTTTAAAAGATGCCATCGCCTTTGGCGCAAAGGTCTCGGCAATCACCGTTACCCGGAAAGGCGCCGCCATTTCTATTCCTACCAAAGAAGAACTTTCCAATATATAATAAAAACGCGTATTCCAAACGGAATACGCGTTTTTATTAACTTTCATACCACTTATCCGGTATCCTGTATCTGAAATAATTTGCCTGCCGTTCCGACACCCCTCACCCCACATCAATCACTTCTTTTGCGATGCGGATAAATGCATCCATCGCTCTTGTGCAATACTTGTTTTTCTTGTGCGCAATATACAATGTGCGGTTGCTGTGCTTATTATCCACCTTATATACAAAAACATTGTCGCGGAATTTTCCGTATTTTAAAAGGGTATCGGTGGCAAAGCAAAGCCCCATCCCGGATTCTGCAAGTGCGTATGAAATGTTCATCTGATCCACGTAAAATGCCACCTTTGGCTCTATTTTACTTTTTTCAAAAATAGTCTTTGCGCGGTTATGCATATCGTTGCCGGGCTTTAATAAAATAAATTTCTCCTCCTTAAATTTTCCCATGGAAACCGTCGGTACTTTTTCAAAATCCACTCCCCCCGACATAAGGCTTTGGTATGAAATCTGATACGCTTCTAAGCTTCGGTTCACCGCTCTGTCCTTGGGTACACAAAGCAGAATTTCCTCTTTTGCCAGACTTTCCCCCTCATATTCATCCATGGTCTCATCAAAGCTGTCTATAATGATGTCCACCTGCTCGTTTTTGACCATATGGCTCAGCATTCCGGAATTGGCTTCCACCAGTTCTACCTCTATTTTGGGATACAAGGAAGCAAAACGATTGATAATCCGGGGCAAAACATAAGAAGAAAGATAATTTGTACCGCCTACCGTCATTTTCCCGGTTTCTAAATGATATAAATCATTTATCCGGTCAGAAAACTCTTTTTCCACCGCCATAATGCGCTCGGCGGCGTAAATATATTCCTTTCCCACCTCGGTCGGCACTACACGGCTTCCCGTTCTTTCAAACAAATCCGCCCCTAACCGCTTTTCGATATTCTTGATTGCAACACTTAAAGATGGTTGCGAAATAAAAAGCTTTTCTGCCGCCTTGGTAAAGCTTTGCGCCTTATACACCTGATACACATAATTGTATTTGCTGAACACAAAAAATCACTCCATAGTTTTTTTCTATCAAAATTATATATTTAAAGTATTTGACTATATTATACCATGCGATTATAATAAAATCAATACATTACAGGAGTGATTTTATGCAAAACAAATGGATTCAGTACCCAACCCTTACTCTTTCGGCTTCCCTTTCTGCTGTGAATTACGCAATTTTTGTGTTTCCGAACAGCTTTGCCCCGGCAGGTATAGACGGTATTTGTACCATGATACAGGACCTTTCCGGCATCAGCATCGGTTATCTTTCCCTGCTGATGAATCTTCCGCTTTTGCTCTGCGCCTTTTTCGTGCTGAGCAGAGACTTTGCCGTAAAAACAAGTCTGTACGTTCTGGTATTTTCCGTTACCTCTGTTTTACTGCATCACCTCAATTTGTCTTCCTTTTATTATATAACCGGCACCGGCACAAGCATCGTGCTGGCACCCATTGTGGCAGGCGTGATACGCGGACTTCTTTACTATGTCACCCTTAAGCTTAATGGCTCGGGAGGCGGTACGGACATTGTCGCCGCCCTTATCAAGCACAAAAAACCGCATCTGGATTTAATGCATGTTATTTTTATTGTCAATCTGCTGATTGCCCTTTGCTCTTATTTTGTGTACGGCATGAATATAGAGCCCGTTATATGCAGTATTCTGTATTCCTTCGTTACCACAATCATCCGCAACAGCCTGCAAAGCACAGCAACCGAAAGTGTTAAATTTGAAATCATTACCCCAAAGGCACAACAGCTTTGCCAAAGCCTTTCGGAGCAATTTCACCTGTCTGCCACCATCATAAATGCAAAGGGAAGCTACTCCGGGCTTTCTACTCAAATGGTGGTTTGCGTGGTAAACAAAAAGAATGTCCCCTATGTAGAAGACATTCTGTTAAACTCTGAAGACTGCGTGGTTTTTAAAAGCACGGTGGGCAATACTCTTTCCGGGCTTTCATATAAATAAGCTCTACCCCAAACATTTTTCCTATCCCAAAAAAATTCAAATCACACACCCATCACGCAAACAGCGCATCTGCCGTTTTGATGTTATGCTTTTTAAGGAAATCATACATTTCATGCACTTTAAACCCGTCATAATCATCGTTCCGATGGCTGTCAAAGCCTATACTTATATATACCCCTGCATCTTTTATGATTTGCTGTTTTTTTGAATCATTCATAAAGTCCAACACATATTGATGTTCCCTGTATTTATGGATGCTGTCATAGCTCACATTCATTTCCCAGAAAATGTTATTTTTTGCCATTTTCGCGAAAAATTCCCGATAATCATATCCGTACATATCACAGTACGCAAACAAATCGGTGTGTGCAATACCGCATAAAATACCAAGCTTTTTGCAAAACGCAAAAAGGTCTCCCTTTACAATGCTTTCCGCATATGTTATATGCTCAATCAGACAATAATCAAACCCTTTTACCTCATCCGCATTTTCTATAGTATATAAGTCGGGTATGGTTGCAATCTCAATTCCGCAAAGCAATTTTATTTGATCTGCATACCTTCTGGCAAGGTCTTTCATTTCTGCAAGATATTGCTTCGTCCGTTTCCCTATGCCGTGATTATGGTCGCATATGCCAAACGTTGTCAAGCCGTTTTGTATAGCCGTCTTTATCAGCTCCTGCGGATTATCTCTGCCGCAATGGCTGTAAAAGGTATGCGAATGTATATCAAACACTTTTCTGTTTTTATGCACATTAAAAGTTTCTAAAGTTTTTGCATAAGCATCCTCCGGTCGCATTTCAAAGATAACCGGTGCCTTGTTTATGCGCTCTGTCACCCAGCATTTAAAGAAAGATGCATAGCTTATAAGATGCCCGTATACATCGGTTATGGGCATATGATTCTCAAAAACACCATTTGTGCAGCTCACCTGATGTATATGGTATCCCACAATATATTTGCCAAGCATTGACAGCCATGCACCAATCTGATATTTCTGACTAAAGGGTGCATTATTTCTTGCATGCCCGATATCAAAATTTATTCCGACCTTATGTCTGCATTTTTCATCAAGCAACCGCATAAACTGCAGACATTCTTCGGGAATATAGCCAAACCGTCTGTTTGCATCTGCCACATCCTTTGCGGTCATATGCATATTTTCAACGCCGACCACAATCGTATGCGGAACGGAATTCAATTTTTCTGCTAAAAAAACGCAAATGGTGTCAAGAATGTCCGGGTTTTCAGTTGTTTCCTGCACAGATACCATCGGTACGTGCTGTGTGATTCTGTCCGCTTTTAAGTTCTTTACAATTTCAATAAGCTTGTCGTAGCTTTTATCCACACGCAAAGCACCGTCAGCATATCCCACATCCGGCAAATGCACCGACAGATTTTCGCCGCCTGCCCTACGCCATTTTTCAATACTTTTTAGCAATTCTCCCTGCTCTGCATCGGCACAATTCGGACGCAGCTCCAGATTTTTCAGGTTGTTCTCAATCGCAAACTGTATCTGTGCTTCGGTATTATAGCAGGATATGCCGAAATAATTGTATATATCCCTGGGCACAGGCGAAAAATAATACGCTTTCCGAAGCTCTTTCGTTAAAGTATCATAGTATGTGATACAGGGATTTTCGCCTACGGCTTTGTCCGGGTCCATTGCCTGAAGACTTATGGAATTCCCGGAAAAATCAGACTGATGCAAATGCCCGTAAAACAACATTGTATCTTCGTGGTTTTCACACCACTGCATAAGTCTTTTTCGGGTATCCTCCTCTAAAGAATGCATCGGATGGTGCATAAAAACTATACTGTTTCCGTCTGCAGATTCCAATTCGGAAAATTGCGCCTCCGACACAATCCCTTCGCAGTCATTGATTGCGTAAACCGTTGTCCCGCTTATCTGCGTTTTACAGGGAGAAGCCTTGTGTTTTATACGGTCACGGCTTTCTGCGTTTCTCAAATCAGAGTTTCCGGGGATATACAGAAACGGTATTCCCGTTTTTTGCATATAGTCAATAAAAAAATCATAAACGGCTTCATTTCCGTCACATGTAGCATCTCCCGCAAAAACAATACAGTCGGTGCTCTTTTTCAAAGCATCCTCGGTTGCCCACTTAAGTGCATCATATTGCAATGCATTTTTATCAAAAGGCAAATGCAAATCACACATAAAACAAATTTTCAAGCCGTAGTCCCCCTTTTACATCTGTTGCGTCTCGCTTTCTATAGTATACCATAAAAAATCTCCCGGCACAAGTCATTCACTATAAAAAACAAGCCTGCGAAAAAGGAAGTTATATTTTGTCAATTTGAATTCGTCGGCGTACAGAGGTACGGTAGAGTTCAAATTGACAAAAAGCAAGCAATGGAGCGGAATCCTCGATGGATTCCGCTCCATTCAACATCTGTTCAAACCGGAGA
>JAFQQW010000032.1 GCA_017410375.1 Clostridia bacterium
AGCTCCCTCTTGCAACACACAAAATTGCTGTGCCCTAACGGGCGCAATTTTGGTTGCGGCGCCACGAACTTCTCGCTGTATCCGTCACCGACGGCGCTTCGGGTTCGTGCCAAACATTTTTTCCTATTCCCTAAAAAAGGGGCTGTAATAAATTTACAGCCCCTTTTTTTTAGTGTAAGCAGGTGTTGCACCGAGAGCAAGAATGTGATATACTGTTTATTGTACGATACAGAGAAGCTATCTTTGAAAGGAGAAATAGAGGATGAGATGGAATTTTAAATTTTTAAGCATCTCCGTTGCAATATTTCTTGCTTGTTCGACACTTGCAGGTTGCAATCAAACCATGTTTAACGCAAACCCAAAGCCTGCAACAGAGCATACAGCTAAAGTAAATGACGGGGTTTATCGTTTGCTTGATTTTGAAGATCAACAGGAGCGCGAATTTGCGTTAAGAGGACGGATTGATGCACCGGAGACTCTGGAAATAAAGGATGAAAACGGCAATGTGATATGGAGCCAGCAGGCATATTCTTTCTTGGATGAAACAGAAAAAGCCCCTGCTTCTGTAAATCCGAGTCTGTGGGAAAACAGTAAAAACAATCATGTGTATGGCTTATTCCAAGTGACTGACGGTATATATCAGGTCCGCGGTTATGATATGGCAAACCTTACTGTTATCGAAGGAAACAGCGGAAGAATTGTGTTTGATCCTCTTATGACCACGGAATGCAGCAAGGCAGCGATGGAATTGGTAGAGAAAAATTTAGGACAAAAACCGATTAAAGCTGTTATAATATCCCATCCGCATATTGACCATTTCGGAGGAATAAAAGGTGTTGTGTCGGAAGAAGAGATTGCGGATTCTTCGCTTTCGATAGAGGCGCAAATTGCAAGCGGAAAAATTCCGATTATTGTACCCGAACACTTTACCGCTTACGCTGTGAGTGAGAATGTATATGCAGGAAAGGCTATGAGCAGACGCGCAAATTATCAGTATGGCGTGTTCCTGGAACCGGGTCTGACCGGGAAAATGGCTATAGGAATAGGCATGGGGCAGTCAACCGGAGGCGTAAGCTTTATTAAGCCTACTTATGAAATTAAAGCGACCGGCGAAAGAATTACAATAGATGGCGTGGAAATGGAATTTCAGATGACACCGGGGACGGAAGCACCGGCTGAAATGAATATATGGATTCCACAAAAGAACGCGTTGTGGTTGGCTGAAAACTGTACAGCAACACTTCACAATTTGTACACTTTAAGAGGTGCGCAGGTGCGTGACGGGAATGAGTGGTCAAAGTATATTCTCGAAGCGATAAGCCAGTATGGAAAAGATACAGAAGTCACGTTCCAGTCGCATAACTGGCCGCATTGGGGAAATGATGTGATTTTAAAATATCTGGAGGATACCGCGGCAGTTTATAAATTTATAAACGACCAGACGCTTACATATATCAATCAGGGCTATACTGCAGATGAAATTTCAAATAGGATTGAGCTTCCCGAGCCGCTTGCCAAAAACTGGTATACCCGTCAATATTACGGAACAGTTGCGCATAATTCAAAAGCGGTATATCAAAAATATATGGGATGGTATGATGCAAATCCCGTAAATCTTAATCCGCTTTCTCCCACGGACAGTGCCAAAAAATGGGTGGAATATCTTGGGGATACAGACAAAATTATAAAAATGGCAAAAGAAGATTTTGATAAAGGCGAGTATCAGTGGGTTGCGGAAATTACGAATGTTTTAGTCTATGCAGACCCCGAAAATAAAGAGGCAAGATTGCTTTGTGCGGATGCTTTGGAGCAACTTGGTTATCAGGCGGAATCCGGAGCATGGCGAAATGCGTATCTTTCAGCGGCAGCAGAATTAAGAAACGGAAATCTTACAGCAAAAGGAAAAAACGCAACTTCTGATGGCGGCGTTCAAAAGAATATGACAGCAGAAATGATATTTGATTATATGGGTATTGTTTTAAACAAAAAAGCTTTGGTTGAGCAGGATTTTAAGGTGAACTTTTCGCTTGTAGACACAAAAGAGGTCTATACTGTACACTTCAGAGCAGGTGTCATGCTTGTGTATAAAGGAGCGCTTGCGGAGGATGCAAAGGTTTCTGTAACCTGTCCGAAAAACGGTTTGCTTTTGATTCTTCAAAGAAACAGCCAAGGCATACAGCAGTATGTTAAAATCGATGGAGATAAAGAGTATCTGGATAGGATTATTGATAATCTTACGGAGATTTCTACAGCAGAAGATGCGCAGTTTAATATAATTGAACCGTAAAAACATTAAGAGGGTGTAATGTTAAAATAAAAGGGGATGTAAAAAAAGTCCGGACCGCAAAAACGCGAGTATAAAAGCAAACGAAGTTTCTGTAAACTTGCAAGAAAGACCTGAAATGAAGAAAACACGCAATTTTTGCGTGTTTTCTCTTTATAAATGCGTTTTTGCTATGAACAAACTTCGCCTCTCGACGTACCGCGTCGGTGCAAGAGCTTTTATATCGCAATCCACCTTATGGTGTTTTGCTCATTTTATACTCTGCACCTCCTTTTAGCCGAAAAGTTTGCGAGCAA
>JAFQQW010000033.1 GCA_017410375.1 Clostridia bacterium
AGCTCCCTCTTGCAACACACAAAATTGCTGTGCCCTAACGGGCGCAATTTTGGTTGCGGCGCCACGAACTTCTCGCTGTATCCGTCACCGACGGCGCTTCGGGTTCGTGCCAAACATTTTTTCCTATTCCCTAAAAAAGGGCTGTAATAAATTTACAGCCCTTTTGCTTTAATTTTGCAGTGCTTCTTCTAAGGCTTTTGAAAACTGATCAGGGCAGGAGGTTTGTTTAAAACCGCATTTGATGCCCTTTAGGAGTTGCATCACTTCTTTTGCAGGTCTGCCCTCGGCAAGTCTTGCTACGCCCTGGGTATTGCCGTTGCAACCACCCAAAAACTTTACGTTTTTTACGATGCCGTCCTCAATGTCAAAGGTCAGCTTTGCGGCACAAACACCGCTAGGCTTGAATGTATAAGTCATTATGCTTGGTTCCTTTCTAAATAGCGCATCAGAATGGTTACGATTTCAGCGCGGTTTGCGTTGTTGCCGGGGGATAAGGTGGTTTCGCTTGTACCTTTAATCAGCCCCTGCGCCAATGCCCAGCCCATAGCATTTGATGCCCAGTCGGACACCGTTTCTTTATCGCTGTAGGCATCAAGGGATGCAGTTTTGGAAACATCCTCGCCCTTAAGGCGTGCATATTTGTACAAAATAACTGCAATCTGTTCACGGGTGATGGGGTCTTCGGGGGCAAACAAGCCTTCCCCAACGCCTAAGACTACTCCTTCCTCTGCTGCCCAGGCAATGGCATCTTCATACCACATGCCTGCCTCTACATCGGTAAAGGGATTCTTTGGCGCTTCCGGCTCTTTTTCAATGCGGTACAGGAGCGTTACCATAGTACCGCGGGTTAAAACCTCGTAAGGGGAGAAGGTGGTTTCGGACGTACCTGCCACCAGCTTGTTTTGAAGCGCATACATTACGCTGTCATAAAACCAGTCGCTTTCCGCTACATCGGTAAAGGGATTTTTAAAATCTACGTCCGGCTCCGGCTCGTTAAAGGTGTATCTGCCGTAAACGGTTGCATTGCCGGTTATGGGCTTGGAAAAATCAAAGGGTGTTTTGTATTCTCTGTCCTTATACCAGCCCACAAAGGTGTAGTTTTCCCGCTCGGCAGGGGTGGGTGCTGTTACATAACCGTTTGCAAGCACCGCAACATCCTGAGAGGCTTCGCCCATTATAAAGGTTACGGTGTAGATGGCAGGTTGTGGATTGCTCGGGCCACTCGGACCGCTTGGACCACCGCCGCCACCACCGCCACCGCCTCCGGAGGATTTTTCGATGGTGATGTTTAGAGTGCTTTTGCCTAAGTCAAAATCCAAGGTGTCGGGTGCGGTATCGCTGTGCAAAGGTAAAAGGGAAATTTCATCTTTTGTGATGTATATTTTGGTTGTCCCCACCTTGTCTGCTGAAAAAGTGATGCAATTGAGTGCGTAAAAGTCATCCGAAACAGGTGTAAAGCCGTCAGAATACGAGGTATAGGAATAGGTGTAGCCGTTATACGCCTTACCGCTGATGGTTTTGGATTCGGTTTCCGCCCCGTCATACAGTGCGTAACCGTTGGGAGATGCCAGCTGTTCTATCGGGGAAGAGGGCAAGGAAAGATAATCCGGGTCATACCATATTGTAAATTTATAGGTGTTTAACTTTTGCGTATCGGTTTCCACATCATCCACACCAAAAAAGACATCAAAGGTTTTGTCTTTTGTGGCAGTCAGCAGGCTTTCTACAGAGCTGCTTTTGGTGGAAAGGGAAACGGTAAGCTCGCTTGCCGCATAAACCGGCAGGCTAAGACCACACAGCAGTATAAAAGTCAAAAGGAAGCACAATCCTTTTTTAAATCGGTTCATAGTCATCCTCCTTTATGGGTATACACATTTATTATATAGGATTTTGATTTAAAATGCAAGGGAAATCTCATTTTTTGCATAGAAATCCGTGTGTATGGCAAAAATAACAGCATTAAGGGAGGGGGAAACAAATATGTCTGTGGCACTGATTCGAAGTCTGATTCTTTATTTTCTGGTTATTGTGCTGTACCGTATGATGGGAAAGAGGCAAATCGGGGAAATGCAACCGGGGGAGCTGGTGCTTGCCATCATGATTTCGGATATTGCGGCAGTCCCCATGCAGTCGGCTGAAGTTCCGCTTTTAAGCGGTGTTGTGCCTATTCTGGCACTGACCTGCACCGAAGTATTCATGTCTTTTATTGCCGAAAAAAGTCCTGCGGTGCGTAAAGCGGTTACCGGAGAGCCGAGTCTGGTGATTGCAGACGGCAAAATACTGGTGGATGAAATGCGTCGGCTTCGGTTTAATCTGGACGATTTATTTGAACAGCTCCGAAATCAGGGGTATTTTGACATCGGAGAGGTGGCTTTTGCAGTGCTGGAGACCAACGGAATGCTGAGTGTGTTACCTAAGGGCAACAAGCAACCCGTTTTGAGAGAGGATTTGAAGCTTTCAGCTTCCACCGACGGGTTTTCGGACACCGTAATCAAGGACGGCATTCTGGACAAAGAGGCACTTTCCCGTATCGGCAGAACCGAAGAATGGCTTGAAAAGAAGCTGAGGGAACGAAATATTTCGTCTGTGCAGGCGGTGTTCCTGCTTTGTGCAGACACCGAGCGGGTTACATTTCTGCAAACTAAAAAGGAGAAAAAATGAAAACAGTTCTGGTTGCATTGCTGGTTTTTGTGCTGATGCTGACGGGCATTGGTGTGAGTGAGCGGATATATGAAGAGCAGACCGATAAAATTGCTGCTGCCTGTCAGGCGTTGTATCCGGTCTTTCAGGCGGGGGACAAGGAGACGGCAGCAGCAAAATTTTCGGAATTACGGACAGCCTTTTATGCCTGCGAAAAGTGGTGGAGTGCTGTTGCGGATCATAATCGGTTGGAAAGCATAGAAGCAAAACTGAAAGAAACCGAAAACTGCCTGCGGGTGGCGGATTATAAGGGTGCGGAAAACAGCTTGCGTATTTTTTGTTTATTTTTGGAAAATTATCAAGAAAATATGGAAATAAAATGGTATAATATCTTGTAAATGTGGTTGATTTTTTAAATTATTTATGGTAAAATATATAAATAGGAAAATATCAAAAAAAGAACAGGAGGGATAAAATGCCGAAAAAAGTACTGATCGTAGATGACGAAAAGGCAATTGTGGATATTTTAAAGTTTAATCTTGCCAGAGAAGGGTATGAAACGGTAGAGGCGTACGACGGCGAAGAGGGCTACAACAAAGTGCTTACCGAGAACCCCGACCTGATTTTACTGGACGTAATGCTTCCGAATATGCCCGGCTTTGATGTGTGCCGAAAGGTGCGTGAAAAGAGCAACGTGCCCATCATTATGCTTACCGCAAGAACCGAAGAGATAGATAAGGTTTTAGGGTTAGAGCTTGGGGCGGATGATTACATAACAAAGCCTTTCGGAATCCGGGAAGTGATGGCAAGAGTTAAGGCGAACCTGCGCCGGAATGCCATTGAACCGAGCAATGAGGAGAAAAAAGAAGATTCGGTACTGCGCTTTGGCAATCTGTCTATTGATAAGGAGCGCTATGAGGCAACCAAAAATGGTAAGGTATTAGAATTGACTTTGAGAGAGTTTGAACTTTTGAAATTCTTAGCAGTACAGCCTGAAAAAATCTTTTCCAGAGAAACACTTTTGGAAAAGGTGTGGGGGTACGAATACTTAGGAGATGTGCGTACGGTAGACGTTACTGTACGTCGTTTGCGTGAAAAAATCGAGGATGATGCCAGCAACCCGGCATACGTTATGACCAAACGTGGCATCGGTTATTATTTCAATTCGAAGCAGAAAGGATAAAAATACATGGAATACAAACAGTTTACCAACGCGGTTCGTCCCGAATCCGTTTACAAAGAACCTTTAAGACAGGTAAGATTAATCAATACAATCCGTGAAATGTTTG
The DNA here is from genome assembly GCA_017410375.1 of Clostridia bacterium. Taxonomy (NCBI): domain Bacteria; kingdom Bacillati; phylum Bacillota; class Clostridia; species Clostridia bacterium. The sequence continues at coordinate 3,930 of JAFQQW010000033.1, forward strand.
ACACCAGCACCGAGCTTTTTGCAGGTCGTACAGCATTTTTGGTAAAAGATAAAATTGGTGGCCCGTACAGAGAAATTACCTACGCAGAAGCAAGAAGAGATGTGTATGCCTTGGGTACTGCGTTCATGGCGCTGGATTTAAGAGGCAAAAAAATCGCCGTGGTGGGTGAAAACCGCTATGAATGGGCGATTACATATTTAGCAACCGTTTGCGGTGTTGGTACTATTGTTCCCCTTGACAAGGAACTGCCCACCGAAGAAATGCAGAATTTAATCGAACGCGCAAAAGTTTCTGCTGTTGTTTATTCCGGCAAGATGCGTAAAAAACACGAATCCTTATTTGCAGACAATGCACAGTATATGTGCATCAATATGGATGACGATACCACAGACGTTTCCTTAAAGCAGCTGATTGAAAAGGGTAACGAGCTGATTATGTCGGGCAACGATGCGTTTGTAAAAACCTGCCCGAGACCGGATGATGTAAACATCGTTCTGTTTACCTCCGGCACCACCGGCAGAGCAAAGGGTGTTATGCTTTCGCACAGAAACATCACAAGCAACTTAATGAACATGCTTGCGATGCATAAAATCTTAAATGAAAATGACAGATTCTTCTCGTTCCTGCCCATTCACCATACCTATGAATGCACCTGCGGTATGCTTTGTCCGCTCTATTGCGGTGCTTCTATCGCTTATTGCGAAGGCTTGAAGTATATCGTGAAAAACATGCAGGAAGCGCAGCCTACATATTTCCTGGCAGTGCCTCAGGTTGTGGAAGCACTTAACCGTCAGATTTGGGCAGGTATCCGCAAAAAGGGTAAGGAAAAGCTCATTAAACGCATGATTAAAATTACAGATTTTCTGCTCAAGCTTAAGATTGACCTGCGTAAGAAAATTTATGCAGAAATCCACAACACCTTTGGCGGAAAGATGCGTCTCTTTATCTCGGGTGCGGCAGCGTTAGACCCTGAAATTATCAAGAGCCTGCGTTCGCTGGGCTTTAATACCGTTCAGGGCTACGGTATGACCGAATGTGCTCCCATTGCAGCGGTTAACCGCGATATATACTGGGAGGATGCTTCCTGCGGTCAGCCTTGCATTGAAGTGGATGTTAAAATTGACAATCCCGATGAAAACGGCATCGGTGAAATTCTTATCAAGGGTGACAACGTCATGGTTGGTTACTATGAAGATGAGGAAGAAACCGCAAAAACCATTGTGGACGGCTGGTTGCATACCGGTGACATGGGGTATATGGATGACCGTTGCTTTATCTATATCACAGGTCGTTTAAAGAACGTTATTGTTACTGCAAACGGCGAAAACGTATATCCCGAAGAAGTGGAAACCTATCTGCAGAGAAGTGCTTACATCGCAGAAACCATGGTGTATGCGGATGCAGACAGACTGGGTAACGAAACGGTTGTTTCGGCACACATTCTGCCTGATTTCAATGCGGTAGAAGAAGCTCTCGGCAAGGAATATACAGAAGATGCCCTGCGTGACCTGATTGACAAGGAAGTCAAGGCAGTCAACGCAAAAATGGCACCTTCTAAGCGCGTTATGAAGTTTGATGTGCGTCACGAGGATTTCGTAAAGACCACCACCAAGAAAATCAAACGCTATGCGAACTAAGTTTATACAAAATTTTATATATAAAGTGTCCTGAAAATCCGAAAAGGAAAGCCATTCAGGATGCGAAGGAGGAAACAAAATGAAAAACACAGAAAAAACAATGGAAAAAGTGGTAGCCCTTTGCAAAGGTCGCGGCTATGTATATCCCGGCTCCGAGATTTACGGCGGTCTTTCCAACACATGGGACTACGGTCCGCTGGGCGTTGAATTCAAAAACAACGTAAAAAAAGCATGGTGGAAAAAGTTCATCCAGGAATCGCCCTATAATGTGGGTCTGGATGCGGCAATTTTAATGAATCCCCAGACCTGGGTGGCATCCGGCCACGTAGGCGGATTCTCTGACCCGTTAATGGACTGCAAAGAGTGTAAAGCTCGTTTCCGTGCAGATAAGCTGATTGAAGATGCAGCAGGTGTTTCGGCTGACGGCTGGACAGATGCACAGATGGAACAGTACATCGCTGACAACAACATTGCCTGCCCCGAATGCGGTAAAACCAATTTTACAGGCATCCGTAAGTTCAATCTGATGTTCAAAACCTTCCAGGGTGTAACCGAAGACTCTAAGTCCGAGCTGTATCTCCGTCCCGAAACCGCACAGGGTATTTTCGTAAACTTTAAGAATGTACAGAGAACTACCCGTAAAAAAGTGCCGTTCGGTATCGGTCAGGTAGGTAAATCCTTCCGTAACGAAATTACCCCCGGTAACTTTACTTTCAGAACCCGTGAATTTGAACAGATGGAGCTGGAATTCTTCTGTGCACCGGGTACAGACCTTGAATGGTTTGCTTACTGGAAAGATTATTGCAAAAACTGGCTGTTGTCTTTGGGTATCGCAGAAGAAAATTTAAAGCTTCGTGACCATTCTCCCGAAGAGTTGTCTCACTATTCCAACGCAACCACCGATATTGAATTTATGTTCCCGTTCGGTTGGGGCGAGCTTTGGGGTATTGCAGACAGAACAGATTATGACTTAAAACAGCATGCAGAGTTCTCGGGCGAAAACATGGAATACATGGACCCCATTACCAATGAAAAATATGTTCCCTACTGTGTAGAACCCTCTTTGGGTGCTGACCGTGTGGCTTTGGCATTCCTTTGTGAAGCATACGATGAAGAAGAAATCGCAGAAGGCGATACCCGTGTGGTAATGCGTTTGCATCCGGCTTTAGCGCCTATGAAAGCGGCAGTTCTGCCCCTTTCCAAAAAGCTTTCTGAGCAGGCAACCGAGTTGTATCAGAACCTTTCTAAAAAGTTCATGTGCGACTATGATGAAGCAGGCTCTATCGGTAAGCGTTACAGAAGACAGGACGAAGTGGGTACCCCCTACTGCATCACCGTTGACTTTGACACCTTAGAAGATAACTGCGTAACCGTTCGTGACAGAGATACCATGGAACAGGTTCGTATGCCCATTGCGGACGTTGCGGCATTTATCGAAGGAAAGCTGGAATTTTAATGGAACCGAAGGATTATATCGTAGTTAAAATCGAAGGCGAGTATGCTACTTTGCAAAATGTAGAAAACGGCAACGAGCTGTTCATTGCCCTTTCCCTTTTGCCTGTCGGCACCGACCTCGGTTCTAAAATCCACAGCGAGTGTATGGAATACACATTAATAAACTAAAAAAGGCTCCCTCTGATGAGGGGAGCCTTTCTTATTTGCACTTTCTTTCGGAAAAACAGTTTTTGATAGCAAAAAGAAACAAAATGCCAGGCAGGGGGAAGAGGGCAGTTGTTGGTAAACACGCTTTGTGCGTTTGTAATTTAAGGAAGACATTTTTCAACTCACCTCGGAAAATATCATAGCATAAACCGTTTTGCAACAGAAAGTTCAAAAAGTCTATTTAAAATTCGATAAAATTTATTAAAAACCAGAAAAAAATTATTAGAAATTTGAGAATATAACATTTTCTATTGACAATCGCGGTTCAAAAATGGTAAAATTATTATGCTATGTAACTCTCTTTTACATTGGGCAGAATCCATGCTGCCCGAAAGTTGGAAGGAAACCAAAAAGTAAACGCGCCGAGCTTTTCTGTGAGAAGGGTCTAACCTGCCCGGAAACAGTGAAAAAATCGGTTGTGTGCTCTTCTGACCAAGGAGCATTGCCGTTGCTTTTGGGAAAACCGACTTAACCAACCGGTTTTTGAATTCCGAAAAACTTATTTAAAGGAGTGAATAATGCTTATGAAATTAAGCAAACAAATCATTGCAACATTGCTGATTTTAAGCATGTTGCTAATAACTATGCCCGTTTTTGCGGAAGAAGCAGAGACAGTCAATACGCGTACCTACGCAAACACTGCGCTCACTTTGCCTGAAGATGGGTCGAGTGTATCTTTGACTAACACTTATTGTGGTAGTGCAAACGGTTTTTCGCTTGTGTTAGACAGTGAATCTGCCAGAACACTTGGCATTGACCTGTCCAAAATTACATCCACGATTTCGGTTGCCGCGAATTCTGAATACGCAGGCATTTTATTGAGCGGTGAAATGGTGATGACCAATTGGACATATAAACCTAATGCTACAAACGGCTCTCCGGATTACTCTGTTAACCAGGTATTGAAAACGAAACAGGCGACTTACTTTGAATTTGAAGACATTGAAGTATCCCATGTTCGTAAAACCAGTGCAGGTGCGTTGGTGCTCGAAATGCCTGTTAGTACACTCAGAGCAACTGCAACAGACATCAAGGTGTATGCAGGAGACGTGGATTTTGACAGCATAACCGAAAACACGGTAATTGAAAAGGTTGAACAAAATGCTGATGCTTTAAACTCTACCAACTTCACCCCGCACAGCGGTGCATATGTTGTACAAAACCTGACTGCAAAAGCAGGCGAAAACTATTGGAGTGAAAAAACAACTGATTTGGGTACTTTCCCGGCAGACACAAAGTTCTTTGCAACTTCTCAGAAAAACCTTCAATATTTTGATGCAGACTACGGCTACACCGCTGACTGGAACAAATCGACTGAATACGGAATGAATTTCTATACCGGTGCAAGTAACAGCTTTGATGCAAGCATGTCCGGTCCGTTTACCCTTGCGACACCGAATTTCTCGGGCGAGTATTATGTATACGGCTTGAGAAAAGACTGCTCGAATGGCGGTCCCCGTCTGGCAAGATTTAACATCAGCGGTCAGAAATTTGCATTTAAAGATATGAGTGTTGTAACCTGGTCATCTTCTGACGCAACATGGAGTTCTGCAGGCGCATATTTCTGGGATAAGGCGGAAGACACTGTAACTTTTGAAGCAGGCAAGCCCTATTTCTTCCAGAACTGCGGTGGCGGAAGCAGCCGTCTGGTAGCGGTAGCATTTGTTCCTGTAAAAGCAGAAGGCTTTGAAGCACCTGCTGCAATTGCAAACGAAGACAATCTTAAAAGCACAAGTATGTTAGAAATCTTTACCGATGAAGATTTTGTACTCAATCCTGTTGAAACCTATACCGTGAAGGTAGACGGTGCAGACTTTACCGTAAAGCCCTATTACCATCAGGTGCATACTGCGGCTGCTGACGGTGTGTATGATTTCACACAGAATGTTTTCGGTGAGCCTGTAGAATTTGCAACCGTTGCAGAAGTTGTTGCGCTTGCAAAAGAGGTAACTGTTGAAGAAGCAACCACAAATTATCAGATTTCGGTAAACGGCGTGCGTGAATATGCACCCGATGTTATGGTTGCTATGCCGGGCGATGTGATTACCGTCGGTACCGACGCAATGACTGTACAAAACTTTAACCCCATTAACTTGCAGGGTAAAATGTACCGTATTATCAATGCGAGCCCCTATTTGCGTGCAGGCATCCATAAATCGTATATTCCGTCTTATCTGTATGACATGGAAACAAAACCCGCTGTAACCGGAACACCTTTTATGCAGGCAAAATTTGCAGGCTATATGGTATGGAGTGCTGCGGATGATTACAATGGACAGAAAGTATACTTCTATAATGTAGCACCGGAAACGGCTACAAATACTAGCGACTACAGCACACTGTTCGCACACCTGAGAAATTATAGTGCAGGAAAGAATGTGTTCTCCACGATGGAAGTGGAAACACCGGAGGGCACAAAAACGGTTATGGATCCTCATAAAGTCAAGGTAGATGACTCGAAAGTCACGGTCGGCTCAACCGGGTTGCTTGCTAATTATGATACTGCAAACCTGTATTGGGTAAACAGCTCTGCGACCAACGATGTTCGCGTGGTAGAAGTGAATGGCAAAAAGGTTATCCGTACAGATGGTTGCGCATTGATTCGCGTAATCACCAAAAAGGCTGACGGCACAACAACCACCGAGCGCGTAGATCTTACACCCAAAAATATGTATGTGATTGATCCTGCAGTAGGTGAAACGGTTTATGTATGGAAAGATACACCGTGGGACGGCTACAGCTTAATTCCGATTACGGAACCGGTTACCGCAGAGTAAATTTAAAATAAAAAAGCGATTGCATTGCAATCGCTTTTTTTTGTTAGTTTGTAAATACCTGTGTCCAGTAGATGCCGTAGCCGTTTTGGGTTTCAACGCATCCTAAGCCCATTTTATTAAAGGAGGCGCTTAAGATGTTTTTGCGGTGACCCTCGGAATTCATCCAGCTTTGTACCACCTGTGCAGGTGTTCTCTGTCCTGCCGCAATGTTTTCACCGGCGGCAGAGTAGGAGATGCCTGCTTTTTTCAGGCGGTCACCCATACGCTCGCCCTCAGGGCTGGAGTGGGAAAAGTAATTCCGGTCTGCCATGTCTTTACTGTGGGCAAGGGCAACGGCGTTTAAAGCTTCATCAAGAACAAGAGGCTTTAAGCCGTTTTTGGTTCGTTCGGTATTGACCAGGTCTAAAACCTGCTTTGCATATGTACTGTCTTGTGTTTCGGGCTTCACTTCGGGGACGGTGTTGTCCGTGTTTGGTGTATTGGTTTCAGGCTTGTTCGTTCCCGGTATGTTTATTTCCGGAAGCTCGGGGCGCGGAATCTGCTGTCCGCAAAAAGCAATCCAGTTGCGGAACCGAACACCGTCAAAGAGGTGTTTTGCAGAAGCTCCAAAGGTTGCTGTTGATAAAATTGTGCACGCAATTGCTGTGCCGGTAATCCATTTTTTCATGTTGATTTCTCTCCTTTCGTTATGGATTGATTTCAGTATAGCACAAAGGAATTCAAATTGCAATGGAAATGGTTAGTGTAACCGACAAAGGGTGGTATTGGGGTAATATTTTTCTAAAATGTCGGTATAGCTGAACCCTTTTTTGGCATAGGCGTTGGCGCCCTCCTGGCTCATACCAACCCCATGCCCGAAGCCATGTACCGTAAAAATAATATCAGAATCTTTTCTGTAACCGAAAAGCTTGCCGATCGAAGTCCAAGCTTTTCCCGCACCTCTCTGCCTGAAAAAATTTTTTCACCAATCTGAATTTCCTGCACCGTACCGCCCTCGTGGTAGGTGGGCGCTTTGCAGGACGCATTTTCTACATCCATTTTTTCGGCAAGAGTTTCTGCGGAAAAGACTGCAACGGTCTCGTAATTGTCGAGTTGCGTATCCAATTGGCTGTCCACCGAAATCAGATAGGGCACGGCAGAGCCCCATACATTCTCGGCACTTTCGGTTCTGCCGTTTGACATGGCGTGAAAAACGGTGTTTGCAGGTTCTTCCTTATAATAAAGGACTTCGTTTTCGGTTTCCGAGACTGCGGTACGGTAAATCTCCTTTGTGGCTTCGGGAAATGAGTCAAACTGCCCGGAAAAGGCGGCACAATGGGCGTAATCGGTACAGATGTCTGCATTTTTGGGATGGGACGTACCACCGGCAATTTTTCGGCAAACATAGCTTCGGATTGCCACCGCCTGCGCCTTTAATGCCTCGGGATGAAAGGAGGCGGGCATTTCGCCTGCCAGACAGTAGCAGATGTACTGCTCTAAAGGCATTTTTTGCACAGAATCGGTTTCGGGGTGATAAAGCAAGATCTCTTCCGAATGCGAAAATATGATTTGGGGTGTCGGAGCAGGTTTTTCCACAAAGAAAAGAAGAAAACAAAACAGCAAAATGCAAAAAAGAAAACCCAAACTTGCATTTTTCATAAAAAATACACCTCTTTAAATTATAGTAAATGTGCCGTCAAAGCTTGACAAAATGGAAAAATTAGTATATACTATTTTAAATGTAATTGAATAATTTGAAATTGAAAATTGCGAAAGGGAGCAGACTATGCGTACAAACATACAGGAATACACAGCAGAAGACAAAGCATTTATCGAGGAATTGCTGGATATTACCCATAAAACCAATCATATTCCGGCAGAACTATATGGAAATTATAATGTAAAGCGCGGTCTTCGCAATGCAGACGGCACGGGTGTTTTGGTGGGTCTGACCGTTATCGGCGAGGTACACGGCTACATTATCGAAGATTCCGACCGTATCCCTGCAAAGGGTCGTTTGCTGTACCGCGGTATTGACGTGGAGGATTTGGTAAAGGGCTGTCAGCGTGAGGGGAGATTCGGTTTTGAAGAAACCTGCTATCTGCTCTTGTTCGGCGTATTGCCGGATGAAAAACAGTTAGAGGATTTTATGGATTTGCTTAACCGTCTGCGCAATCTGCCCGACGGCTTTGTGGAGGATATGATTATCAAAGCACCCTCCCGTAACATCATGAACAAGCTTGCCCGTTGTGTGCTTGCATTATATTCATATGATGAATCTCCCGATGATTTGTCTATGAATAATGTTTTGTTGCAATGCTTGAATCTGATTGCAAAATTCCCGTCTCTGATTGCCAACTCCTATTCGGTAAAGCGCAGGGCCTTTGAAAATGACAGTCTGGTTCTGCACGCACCCCATCCGACCTTGAGTGCGGCAGAAAATTTCTTATATATGCTCCGCCCCGACCACCAGTATACAAAGTTGGAAGCGGAAATTTTAGACCTTTGTATGATTGTGCATGCAGAGCATGGTGGTGGTAACAACTCGGCGTTTACCACTCATGTGGTTTCCTCCTCGGGCACCGATACCTATGCGGCAATCAGCGCAGCAATCTCTTCCTTAAAGGGACCTAAGCACGGCGGTGCGGCGCTGGCTGTACAGGAAATGTTTAACGAAATCAAGGAAAATGTTAAGGATTGGGCAGATGAAAAGGCAGTAGATGCATACCTTACAAAAATTATCCGTAAGGAAGCGTATGACAGAAGCGGTCTGATTTACGGTATGGGTCATGCCATTTACACCATTTCCGACCCCAGAGCAGTATTGCTGAAGGAAAAAGCAAGAGAACTGGCAGAAGCCAAGGGCAGAAGCGAAGAATTTGCTTTGTATGAGCTGGTAGAGCGCTTGTCGCCGTTGGTATTCAACCGCGAAAGAAAGTCCAGAAAAACAATGTGTGCCAATGTAGACTTTTATTCCGGCTTTGTATACAATATGCTTGGCATTCCGCAGGACTTGTTTACACCGCTGTTTGCCATGTCCAGAATTGTAGGCTGGAGTGCACACCGTATGGAAGAGCTTCTTACGGGCGGAAAAATCATTCGTCCTGCTTATAAGAGTGTTGCCCACAGAAGTCAGTATGTATCTTTGGAAAAACGCGCAGATCGCGTGAATCCGGACGAAGAATAATAAAACGGTGCAGAATTCGCAATGAATTCTGCACCGTATTTATTTATTCTTTTACAATCACCGAAACCCCTTCGGGGATTGCGGTAATGCTTATCTGTTCTTTATTTAAGATTTCACGTGCCTTTTGCAAGGCTTCTTCTAAGGAGCTTGCAGGGAGCATGTGCATATTTCGGACAATTTCAGGGTCTGCTTTGGACACATAAATGACCGTTGCGTGCAAAAGAATCCGGGCTAAAATCTGTGCCTCCCACTGGTCGGGTACCGTTTCGTTCCGGCCCCGGGCGCTGATTTTCTGTGCGGTTACCACAGGGGATGGCTCATCCGCCAGCAGATGATAAAAATAATCTCCGCCCGTGCCGTCATTGGATGCCGCGAGCATAATGATGACACCGCCTTTTTTTACGGTGGCTTCCGCCGCGGTCATGCCTTTGACCGCCTGATAAATGTTCTGGTCTAAGGGATATCCGCCGTTAGTAGAAATGGCAATATCCGAAGGGATTGCCTTTGCCACGCAAAGCTTTGACAAAAATGCCGTGCCTGCTGCATGCGCCTGCTCGGGATCGCCTGCAACTGCAAAAATAGCATCTTTTTCAGAGTTAATGACCACATTGACAACAAAGGCAAGCTTTGCGGTTTTTGCTGCCCAGAGCATGTCTTTGTGAATAGGGTTGTTTTCTAAATTACCTGTTCTGGCATTGGGGCTGTCAATAAATTCCGCACAATGGTTGGCAAGCACAGTAGCTCTGGAGGCAACGCCGGGGAGCACACTCTTTCTTCCACCCGAAAAGCCTGCAAAAAAGTGCGGTTCAATAAAGCCCTCTGCCACAAGCAGGTCAGCTTCATAGGCAATTTTATTGATTTCACAAACACCACCCGAGGGAAGGGTACCGATGTTTACAAGCTTATCGGTTTCGGTGCAGTCATGAATATAAATGGTTTCGCTTTTGACAATTTCTTCACCAAATTTGGAAATCAGTTCTTCTTTGGTGGTGCCGCGATGACAACCGGTGGCAATTAAAATGGTGATGTCTGCATCGGGATTGCCTTGCCGGATTTCTTTAAGCATTGCCGGCATAATTACTTTGCTCGGCACAGGACGGGTGTGGTCGCTTGCGATAATCACCACTTTGTTTTTACCCTTGGCAAGTTCTTTTAAGGCAGGCGAGCCGATGGGGGACGAAAGTGCTTTTTTTACCAGCGTTTCGCCGTCACAACCGGGGTTATAGTCCTCAATGGAGGAAGTTAAAATGCCTTTTAATTCGCTTTCCTTAAAGGTGTAGCGGATTTTTTCTTTTCCGTAGGGAAATACAACTTCTTTCATTTTTTCACCTCTTTTTGGGTTTTGGTATGCTGTAAAATACCCATAATGCCGGGAATCAGAACAAGCTGTAAAATAATGCCGGGAATTGCATTAAAAAGACTGCCTGCGATAAACATTTTAAGGGTAAATGTGCTTCCGCTGAAGCCTAACCAAAGTGTTTCGGCAATGCCCCACACAATGCGTCCGGAAATCATGGCACAAATCAGACAGACGTACAGATAGCGTATGCTTTTTTTAGTCGGACGGCTGTATAAAAGGCCTGTTATCAGCCCGTAGGTGGCAAGCTCGAATGCCATGCAAACGGCGTTTGGAAACAGCGGCGGCATGGAAAAGAGAAACGACCGCAGAAGAGGCAGAATAAAGCCCACAACCGCTCCAAAACCACTACCGCAAAGCAATCCGCAAAATAAAACAGGGATGTGCATGGGCAGCAACGCCGAGCCAAAGCTTTCCATCTGTGCCGTGAAAAAGGGAAGTACAATGCCCAGCGCGATAAACATCGCCGAAAGGCTTAATTTTTTCGTGTTTGTTTTTGGCATGGTTCTTCTCCGTTAATAACAGCTTTCAAAAATTTCTTTAATGGCATCAAAGTCCAAATCAACCTGGGACGGAATCACCCGCTGACGGGAGAAGGTGCAAAGCGTAGCGAGTCTTTCGGCACAATCCTTTGGAATGTTGAATTCCCGAAGCTTTAAAGGCATTCCGATACTGCGGAAGAAATCTTCCATGCGCAAAATGCCTGCGAGTGCCGCTTTTTCATCGTTCTGTTCGGTTACATCAAATACGCATCTTGCCAGTTGTGCAAAGCGGGCAGGATTTGCTTTGTAGGCGTATCTTGCCCAGGCGGGAAACAGCACCGCAAGCCCTGCTCCGTGGGCGATTTCTTCATATTCACCGCTCAAGGCGTGCTCTAACTGGTGTACTGCAAGAAAATGCTTTCTGCCACAGCCGGTTAAATCGTTGTGTGAAAGGCTGGATGCCCACATAATAGTGGCTCTTGCCTCGTAATCACAAGGGTTTTCCATAACTGTTTTGGAGGCATTCACAACTGCCTTTAAAATGCTTTCTGCAATGCGGTCGGTTAAGTCGGTAGGCTCGCAAACGGTAAAATAGCGTTCTAAAGTGTGCATCATAATATCCACAATACCGCAGGCGGTCTGGTATGGGCTTACCGTATAGGTCAGCTCAGGGTTACAGATAGCAAACTTACAGCGATTGAATTCGCTGCCGTAACCGCGCTTTAAGCAAAGTGCCTGGTTTGAAATCACTGCCGAAGCACTCATTTCACTGCCTGCCGCGGAATGGGTTAGGATACATGCTACGGGTAAAGCGTCTTTGGGGGTTGCTTTGCCGGAAGGGAAATCCCACACGTCTCCGTCATATTTTGCACCTGTTGCGGTGTATTTGGAAGAGTCCAGTGCGCTTCCGCCGCCGACTGCCAAAATCAGCTCGACCTTTTCGTCCTTTGCCTTCTGGATGGCTTGGTATACAAACGAAAGCTTGGGATTCGGTTCAACACCGCCCATTTCCACAACCTCAATGCCGTTTTCGGCAAGAGAAGCCATTACCTCTTCATAGAGCCCTGTTTTTTTAATACTGCCCTTGCCGTATTGCATCATGATTTTTTTGTAGCCGTAGCCCCGAATAATTTCGCCTACCTTTTTGTGGGTGTCTTTTCCGAAAAACACTTTTGTGGGGGCGTAATAGGTAAAATCCAGCATTTTGTTTTATCCTTTCTTCAATAAGAAAACTTCTGTTTTTTTGAGTATACCATAAAATAAGAAAAATAGCAACAAAAAAGCGTATTGAATGTTTTTTGTGCAACGAAAACCACGCAATAGTCGCGTGGTTCGAAAGAGGTTAACCGACAAACGAAAGTAAAACACGATGAACATAAGTAATGTTCGTTGAACGGAACATATGAGAAATTTAGAGAAAGTTTTGATGAGGCTCCCTTTACACAAGGGAGCCTTTTTTTATCATCCTACACTTAGATATTATGTATTACGCATTCCCAAAACTCTGCAATATGCTTCTTATCTTCTTCAAATATTGCCTTTGTCAAATCATCCGCAATATTTTTATAAACCGGAAACCATTGTGAAGTATTTCCATCTATAAATTCCAATTTATCTTCATAGATTTTCTTTTCTACATGATATGCATTCGTATCCCAATTAACAAGACATTTAAGCCTATCCAACAAATTATTAATTTCTATTGTTATCTTTTCAAGTGATTTGTTTTTATTCGTTGATTTTTCTATCAGTTCTGCAAAATACATATCGCAATATCGTTTCACACACATATATTGTTTTTTGGTAATTTCTTCAACATCAGGCATATATTTTTTCTTTTCTTCTTGCTTCAGCAAGCTAATTGAAATAGTTTCTGTCGGTTCGTAGGAGTAGTCTGATACAGACAAAATAAGACCACTGAGGAAATTGTCAAATAATAATTTATTTTTCTCATTTCCTTGGCCGAAACCGCCTTGAAGCATTGTAAGATTAGAAATAAACTCTTCCCTTGTAAGCACGGTTTCTGATTTATCTTCAACACCGATACTATGAACCAATATATATTCTTTGGAATCATCAATATCTTTCTTAAATGAAGAATCACACACATAAACGGCTTCATACAATCTTTTTATCAGTTTTTCATATTCAATGCTTTCTCTAGGATATTCAGCGCCATTCCAATGTAGTACCTGCTCTGTTTTCCAATCAAGATCAGCACCTGCATTCTTGGCATCTATACCTGAGAGCATACAAATTCGCTTTTGTTCGCTTATATCTTTACACTTGAAACTTTGCAGAATACCTTCAATTGACCGACACTCCACACCGTCAAAAATAAATTCTCGCTTTGTAAAATTGGACAATCTTCCTGCAAATCCAAATCTCTTGCTATGGATATCCACTTTCTCCTTACCAATTATCAATCCCAACAATACAAAAATTGCTATATATCCGCAGGTCGCATCTGAAAGAATAGGAATAGGTGCAAATATACTATAAAGCACAATCCCAAAGTTGGTCAGCATAGAAACAACAAATCTTACAAGCAGGATTGACACAGTTGCATAAGCAATCGGTGTTGCGTCTGTCAAAACATTTTTAAAGCATTTCTTGCACACAAAGAATGTAAAAGCAGTAAGTGCGACAAAGACCACTACTCCTGCGACAATTCCGAACAATCCGAATATCCAAAGAAGCTTATAGTACGCAACATCTCCACCAATTAACCACGGCTCTACGGCTGCTCCAAACCATTCAATTTTCATATATGTACATCTTGCGATAAATGCCATATAACTGCTGTCACAAAACAAATTGGTAAGGTCTGCAATACCCATTAATGTAATGTTTATTGTTCGAAGACTCAGAACAACATATAATACAATATTTAATATCCAAATAGATTTTTTACCGATAAGTTTGTTTTTCCTTGCTGAAATAAGCATTAATCCAACCATTACAAACAGTATCAAAGTTAGATAATTTTGTTCAAGAGCAATCAAAAATATAAAACCTGATATCCAAAATATGACTGTATGTATGATTGACTTGATGCAATACTTATAAAAATATGTTGCGAATCCTACAATCGCAAGCGTATTGGTTAATGACGCAAATTCTATGCCGTAATTAAAAACATTTATATATCCGCCACCTTCATAAAGGGCAGAAAATAAAATTCCAACAGGTATAAAAATCCAACCATATTTCAACACAAAACCTCTGCCGTATTTGCATGCGAGAACAAAAGCTACTGTGCTTATACCAATGCGAATTACTGTCCTGATAAAATATCCCGTTATTTCACTTATGCTGCCATCATAAAAATGACTAAAATATATTACAGAGGTAAAACCAACGGAAAGTAATATAAGAAGCAATCCGCTTATTACAATACCTTTATGTTTCTTAATTGCATCACTTATCATAAGTTATTCTTCCTTTGACGAGACCTCAATCTCTGGATTTCTAATGATAGTCTCTTGATTTCTAATGCTATTTTTGCATTTTCGTATTGTTTATCGAATGTTTCTGTGCAAGCATATTGCCTTTCGTGGAACGAATACGAGTGAAGCATTTTAACATCCGGCAGCTCATTAAAAAGCTCATCTAAAAACCACCAGTCATATTCTTCAGACATACCAAATCCATCTTCATCAGGACCTTCGGTATTGCACCACGAACAAAACTGTACAAGCTCAGGTTCAAAAAAATGATACATTTCATAAGTCCTTTTTTCACTGAAAAAACCAAAGCCCAAAGCCTTCAGCATAGCTCCACGATAGCAGTGTTCATTATCGTGAACCATTTTTTTATAAGTCTTATATATTTTGTTTGGAAGTATGGGCATAGGAATCTTTTTCCCCGGATTCATCCCAATCCAATGAGCTAACCAATGCTTTGCTTCTTTGTTGCCATATAAAAACGCAGTACAATACCAATAGTTTGAAGCAAGCCTGCAAAATTCATCATTTCCATGTTTCTCATAGTAGTTGCCAAGCGCCATCATAGCAGATGCATCACCTTCGGCACAGCATTTTGTCAGATGCACAAATTCGCTATCTGCCCAAAAATCTACATCCGGAAGAGCGATATCCTTTTGAATGTCTATAACGCTCTTTCCCTGAAGCTTCAGCATCAGATTAAAATTTATTTCTGTTCTCGGTACATTTATTTTCTCTGTTCCAAAATTCCATATTCCATCTAATAAAAAATGTATATCGCCGTCATCATCAGCATTTATCAGGTATAAATGACTGTTAATTTCTTCATCGGGACAAATTTTTTTCAGTTCCGCTGCCTTTTGCTCTATGAGGCTCATATTTGTTGTAAAATACTCTTTGCTTGCGTAAATAACAAAAATAGTCTTTTTTACCAGCTCTTTATGCTCAAAAAATATGTTCATAAATTCACCCGATAACGGTGAACTATCGTATGCGAAAACAAGCAAATCTGATTCTAATAATGCTAAGAAAGGATTAACAGAGTTCGGCAAAAATTTTTGTGTCATCATAATCCTATTAAATTTCGAAACCGAAAGTTCTTCCACATCCAAAGAACAGCCTAGTCCTTTTTTGAATTTGCTATTCATCTCAGAATCGCAAATCGCATTTATTAATTTTAAACGCATACTCATCATCCCTTCTGATAAAAAATTTACATCTCAGAAAAACTATCTTTAAGGCAGGTTTTATATTTTCTCACATTGCCATCTGTCTACTTTTCCCTATTCCACACGAATCATTTCACATAGGCTTGTGCTTCTATATTCACAGTCTGGCAGTTTTATTGCCTGATTATAGGTTCGGCAAAAGATAGACTTACTTTCTACAAAAGTCGCATATATTCTTGCTTTATTATATTGTTATTACTGCGAAATTACTTTATCAAGCATTTTCTCAATCCAATCCTTTTTAGCAAGGGAATTTATCCATTCTTCCGGAATACCTTTTTCTCCGCCGATACCATAATAAATACCTGCAAGACCACCTGCAACAGCAGCTACCGTATCAGTGTCATTACCAAGTTCAATTGCAGTTACTATGCAATCCTTATATGATTCTGTATTCATAAGACACCATACAGCCGCTTCAAATGTAGCTACAACATATCCGCTGCTACTAATTCTTTTTCTTTCAAATTCCTTGATAACGGGAATATTTTCACACTCATCTACACAACAAGTCAATTTTTTCACAGCATCTTCCTTAGACATACCATTCATCAGATTTTCTGCAAGCTGAACATACAGTCTGCAACTCATCAACGAAATTTCATGTGCGTGTGTAAGTGAGGAAAGATTCAGTATATCATCAATTTTATGCTCGACAAAAGCAATAGGCAGTATTCTCATAAGAGAGCCATTGCCGTTATCTTTGAAACCTTTTCCACCACAAGAAATAGGCTTACGACCTTCGTCAAA
>JAFQQW010000034.1 GCA_017410375.1 Clostridia bacterium
CAAGGAGGTTCCACCTGTTCCCATTCCGAACACAGAAGTTAAGCTCCTTAGCGGTTATGATACTTGGCTGGAGACGGCCCGGGAAAGCGACACATCGCCGGAACAATGGAGAGGATAATCCTCTCCAACATATTCCTCCATAGCTCAGTCGGTAGAGCACTCGGCTGTTAACCGAGTTGTCGTTGGTTCGAGTCCAACTGGGGGAGCCATCTGGCCCGTTGGTCAAGCGGTTAAGACACCGCCCTTTCACGGCGGTAACACGAGTTCGAATCTCGTACGGGTCACCAAAGGGTTGTAACGCAAGTTGCAACCCTTTTTGTTTCTTTATTATAAAAATTCGAATATGGATCTTTAGCTCAGTTGGCGCGAGGCGTTAAACAAAAGTGTCCAGTGGACAGTTTTGTAGGCTCGGGGCGCCGCAACCAAAATTGCGTCCGGGAGGACACAGCAATTTTGTGTGTTGCAAGAGGATAGAGCAACCGGCTCATAACCGGTCGGCCTGGGCACGAGCCCGAAGCGCTGCCGGTGGCAGAATAAGCGAGGTGCTCGGGGCGGAGTGGTCAAAACCGTGTGCGAGAGCAAAGAACGGTTTTGGGTACCACAAGAGGGCTATGTTCGCGCAGATTTTTCGGTAAGGAAACAAAAAATAAAAACTAAATATGGATCTTTAGCTCAGTTGGTTAGAGCAACCGGCTCATAACCGGTCGGTCCTGGGTTCGAGTCCCCGAAGATCCACCAAAAAAGAACCGATAGTTGATACAAGCTCAGCTATCGGTTCGTTATTTTTCATCCTTAAAGCCCTTTGTGCAGAGGTTTTTTCTTTTTTGGGTGAACCCTCTTTTGAAATAGGAACGAAAATGTTGGACGAATTTTAATTTATAATTGGATTTCTGTTTTTTACCGTTAATTTGTACCCCCACCGTTAAATTCTTATTTTCTTAAGCGGTATTTGTTTATATTCTTTTGGAGAAACGCCTACAATCTTTTTGAATATGGGAAAAAATATATAGAGTTCGAAAAGTCGGAGAGATATGCGATGTTTTAACTGAATCGATGCCATGGCCCAAGGGAGATACGACATATTTTATATGCAAATTTCTTAAGTGCTCCGAGTAGTTTGTACCCATCTTTTTTCTGAATTTATGAGAAAGATATTTTGAATTATAAGAAACATATTTATAGACAATCCGGACTTTAAGCCCACCGAGATGCAATTTAAAAGCTATAGAAAAGTACTTGAAGAATAGCAAACAAAAACACCGACCCTTCGTCGGTGTTTTTGTTTTGAGAATAAACCGAAAGAATTTTACGTTTCTGTTCATAATTCCCGAATCAGGATGCAACTGTTTGGACCAATCGTAAAGCTCAGGTTGTCAGTTTGTTTCATCTGTTCCGCATCATGGGTGTCGTCAAGTAAATAGACTTCATAGGTGCCGGGACGCCCAAAATCAACGCGGATTGTCTTTTCAACGGGATTTTCATCGGCGTAATTGGTAATAACACAAATTGCTTTTTCATTTTTGCCTATTCCGCAAAGCGAGTAGATGTTTTCGGGATGCGAATCGCAACGGATTTCGGCTTCCAAATCATAAAACATGCCATACCACTTCAAGGGGTAATAACCTTTCAGCGGTTCATATGTATAGTAATCAAACGCACCGCAAAAAACGGAAGGACGTGTATCGTAGTACATCAGCATATCAATCGTGGAGGTTTTCTGTGCTACTGAGATGCATGCCATGATAAACGCGGCACCTTTCATACCATGAATTGCTTTGACTGAATCTACAAATCTTTCATTCCATTCTTTTACATAATTCCATTCGTTTAAAACGCTTTCTGCATGTTCGTATCCGTTTTCTAAAAGAAGCTTTTGGATTTTTTCACCTTTTTCAAGCATCTGAATCGGCTCAACACAATAAATGTGCCATGAAAAGAAATCAATTGGGACATTTCTTTTTTGCATTTCTTTTAAGAAATCCTCTGCCCATTTTAAGTTCCATGCAAGAGCGGGGCCACCAATTTTAAGATGAGGAAAACATTTTTTCAGATGCTTTGCCGCGATTTCATACATATCAAAAAACTCGGTTTTTACGCCGCCCCAGGTGCGCTTGTTCAAACTGTCGTCGGCATCCAGATCCGGTTCGTTCCAAATTTCCCAATATTCAATATTCAAACGATAGCCGTTTGCCCAGCCTTCGTTATAGTGACGGATGATGTGCTCACAAACAGATGCCCATTTTTGAAAGTCTTTAGGCGGCAAAGTGCCGTATTTTTTGATTTGGTGTTCAATGGTTTGCCCCAATCTAAAAAAGGTTTGCGTGCCTGCCTCCAAGGTGGCCAGGATAGATTCATCGGTACATACAAAATCATAAGAGGAAGGATCATTTACATCTGCATCAAAGTCCGGAAAAATCAATGTGATGTCATGGCTGTGGGGACCACCGTAAATAGTATGAAGTGCAGAGTCGTGGTTTCGGGAATAAGGGATTTTCGCAGCTTTATAGGCCTCAAGATTGCTTCTTCGTTGGTCGTTTGCATGGCGCTTGTGCCATGGGCCGCCGTTGGTTGCATTTAAAATTTTAAATTTGCCTTGTTTTTTTGTTAAATCAAATTTTAAGATTTCCATGTGATTACTCCTTATTCATCTAAAATCGACACTATTAAACCGGGCAATTCGGTTTTGCATTGGCGTACGGTAAGACCAACAGTTTCAATCAGTTCTCCGGAAATTGTAAGTCGATTGCCGCAAACAGCCACCTTTTCTGTAATATCCTGTGCCTCTATCGTGCAAAGGTCTTGTGCAAATATCTTTTTGTCGGTTATATCATCGGTAAAGGTAATGGTCAGGCTTTTATATTTACCAAATATACCGACAGGATATCTGCTTTCGCCGCCTTGCACTGACACATCTGCTAAAATAGAATAGAAAATACTGCCGCCGGTGGTGCGAGGAGCCGCGTAAACCGAGAGCGCTTTTGTAAGCGGATGAATACTGCATACAACCGGCGGTTTTTCATTATATTCCGCTTTAACTTCCGGTAAAGGCATATTACGGCTCATAGCGGTAAAACAATCCTGCGCCACATACTTTTCCGATACATACGGCCAGGGATTTCCTTCTATATAAGGATAGCAGTAGGCGTCTGTAACGTAGTTTTCTGAAATTTCGAATGGACTTTCGCTAATTGCAAAGGGGGGAGCCAATCGTTGCCATATTAAAGCACGTTTCAGCGCTGTCATAGGCGTTTCCAGCTTTTTTGTGTAATGAAACGCAGGATTGCTTTCAAAAGTATAATTGCGCATAGCGCCGATTGAACAACCCAATGCGGCGCCAATATAAACGCCGTCTTCTACATTGGGTATAGAATTGCTTTCTTTTTCTTTCCCGCGTGCCGCTTTAAAACATTCCATAGCGCGGGACATCAGGGTTACATTGCGGAATTCTGCCGTAGCGTCATAAACGCGAAAATAATCGCAATGCAACTGGTAAAAACCGATTTCCTCCAGACGGTTTTGGTAATCTTCGTCCGCATGTTCTGCAACACGTTTATCAAATACCCATTGGGTGTAAGCGTGCTCTATTTTGGTGCTCGGACTGTAGAGTTTAGCCAGTCTGTTCAGCATAACCCGATAGTCTTTGTCATGGTCGTTCGCGCCCCAGTCGAGTTTTAAGTATTGAATATCTGCTTCTTTACACCAGAGCATGCGCTCTTTCCAGTATGGCTCAGCTTCTTCGGCGGAAAAAATTTTGCATTCCGGATTTGCAACTTGTACAGCAACCCATAATCCGATACCTTTATAACCCATTCCCTTAACAGTATCACCTAACTTTTTGAGCTTTTCTTGCGGCGTGCCCGTGAAAGAGGGGAATCGGGTTTCGTCTAATATTAAACTGCCAAACTTAAAATAATTTGCATCTCTGTTTCTAAAACTAATATTATTAAGGCCGTAGGGAATATCCCAACCGTCATCTAAAACGACAATTAAATCTCCGCGAATTTCCGGATCGATGGTATGTAAAACACCAACTTCACCAAATAGAAACTCTTCTCCCATACAGTCTCGGTTGCTGTCGGTGTTTATTTTTTGTAGTGTTTTGTTTTTGGAAACAGTGGTTTGTGTACGCCAGGTGCACCAATAGTTCCCGGTATGTTGTGGCTTGCTGTTTTTTAACAAATTCATATTATGCGCCTCCTTTTGCTCATTTTAACATTTGGTCAATGCAAAAGTCAATAAGAAATAAGAAAATGCGAATTTACAATACTAAATGCTGAATTGATATCACAAAATGTTTGGGATGTGTTTTATTTTAAGCAATTTATGTTGTAAATTAAGAGGATGTGAATAATTCTTGATTTTTAAATATCATTCTGATATGATGTTGGTGTAGGAAAAATTTTCTGCCTGAATCAGACTTTTGACATTTATTTTTTGCTATGGGATGAATGCCGGTAGTCATAAAAGAGAATTTTGCCTGTTTTTATATGGACGAAGCCTGACCACCTTCGTCCATAGACTTTTTGTTAAGTTGGCTTTTATTAACATGGTAAAGGGGGATAAGATGCAAAGGAAAAGACTGGCTGTTTTGTTAGTGTGTTGCATGTGCGCGTTACTGCTTTATGTACCTGTTTTAGCAGAAAGCGCGCCCACCTTTACAGACGCGGCAGTGCTGAATAAAAATATGAATGAGACCGGTCTGACTGCAACGTTGGATGCAAACGGTGTTTTAACCGTATCGGGTACGGGTGAGTTTCCGGCTTATGCGTCTACCTATCAAAAGCAATACCCTTGGTTCAATGCATATTGGACCAATA
>JAFQQW010000035.1 GCA_017410375.1 Clostridia bacterium
ACTCCAACCCGGCAACCATCATGACCGACAAGCACATGGCAGATAAAATTTATATCGAGCCATTGTCCTTAGATGTCATCAAACGTATTATAATAGAAGAAAAGCCCGACAGTATTCTGTCCACTTTGGGCGGTCAGACCGGTCTTACCCTTTCCATGCAGCTGGCAAAGGAGGGCTTTTTGGAAAAGCATAACGTAAAGCTTCTCGGTGCAAACCCCGAAACCATTGACAAGGCAGAAGACCGTCAGATGTTTAAAGACACTATGGAATCCATTGACCAGCCCTGCATTCCTTCTAAGGTTGTAACCACTTTAGAGGATGCCATTGCCTTTACCGAAGAAATCGGCTTGCCGGTTATCATTCGTCCTGCATTTACCTTGGGCGGTACAGGCGGCGGTATTGCAGAAACCGATGAAGAGCTTCGCACCATCGCAAAAGGCGGTCTGATGGCATCCCCCATCAACCAGATTTTGGTTGAAAAATGTATTTCCGGTTGGAAAGAAATCGAATTTGAAGTCATCCGCGACAGCAAGGGTAATGCCATTACCGTTTGCTCCATGGAAAACTTTGACCCGGTTGGCGTGCATACCGGCGACTCTATCGTAATCGCCCCTGCCGTTTCCCTTTCCACCAAAGAATTTTCCATGCTCCGTTCTGCGGCATTGAAAATTGTAGACGCCTTAAAGGTAGAGGGTGGCTGTAACTGTCAGTTTGCTTTAAACCCCAACACCTTTGAATATGCAGTAATCGAAGTAAATCCCCGTGTTTCCCGTTCCTCTGCGCTGGCTTCTAAAGCAACCGGCTACCCCATTGCAAAGGTTGCGGCAAAAATTGCCATCGGCTATGCATTAGACGAAATCGTAAACGCGGTTACCCAGACCACCGTTGCATGCTTTGAGCCTACTGTTGACTATGTGGTTGTAAAATTCCCCAAGTGGCCCTTTGATAAGTTCGTATATGCGGAACGTAAAATCGGCACCCAGATGAAGGCTACCGGCGAAGTTATGTCCATCGGTCAGAGCTTTGAAGAAGCGCTCATGAAAGCCGTTCGCGGTGCAGAACTGGGTATCCAGGACATGAACATGCCTGCTATCGTGGAAATGTCCGACGAGCAGGTGGAAAAGGAAATTTATAACTGCAACGACCGCAGACTGTTTGTAATCTATGCGGCAATCAAGCGCGGTATTTCCATTGAAAAAATCCATGACATCACAAAAATTGATTTGTGGTTCCTGTCCAAGGTTAAAAATGTGGCAGACATGGAAGCAAAGCTTACCAACCATCTGGTGGACAAAGCGCTTTACTTGGAAGCAAAACGCATGGGCTTCCCGGACAACATCATTGAAAAGCTGTCCAAACAAAAAATTATTGAGCCGATTTATCCCGTATATAAAATGGTAGATACCTGTGCCGCAGAATTCGGCGCGGCAACACCGTACTTCTATTCTGCCTACGACACCGAAAATGAAGCGACCGAGTGCATTGATTACAATGCAGAGCCGAACAAACGCGTAATCGTATTTGGCTCCGGCCCGATTCGTATCGGTCAGGGTATTGAGTTCGACTATGCTTCGGTACATTGCGTATGGTCTTTGAAGAACAAGGGTTATGAAGTTATCATCATGAACAACAACCCCGAAACAGTTTCTACCGACTTTGACACTGCAGACCGTCTGTATTTTGAACCCATGACGGTAGAGGATGCGCTGCATGTCTGCCGTACTGAAAAGCCCGCAGGCGTTGTGGTTGCTTTCGGCGGTCAGACCGCAATCAAGCTTGCCAAGGCTTTAGAAGGGGCAGGCTACCACATTTTAGGTACCTGCAACGACAGCATTGACTTAGCAGAAGACAGAGAACGTTTTAACGATTTGTTACAGCGCTTAGATATTCCCCAGCCCAAGGGCTACACCGTATTCTCCAAGGAAAAAGCACTGGCTGCCGCTAACGAGCTGGGCTATCCGGTACTGATGCGTCCTTCTTATGTATTGGGCGGTCAGAACATGATTATTGCCCACGAGGATGCGGACATCCGCGAATATATGGACATCATTCTGTCCAATGAAATCGAAAACCCCGTTCTGATTGATAAATATCTGATGGGTATCGAAATCGAAGTTGACGCTATCTGCGATGGTGAAGATATTTTGATTCCGGGTATTATGGAACACGTAGAGCGTGCAGGTATTCATTCGGGTGACTCCATTGCGGTTTACCCTGCAAGAAACCTGTCCCAGAGAATTATTGATGTGGTAATCGACTACACCAAAAAGCTTGCGGTTTCCTTAAACACCGTGGGTTTGGTTAACATTCAGTATGTAGTATTCCAGAACAAGGTATATGTAATTGAAGTAAATCCCCGTTCCTCCAGAACGGTGCCTTACATCAGCAAGGTAACCAACATCCCCATGATTGATCTGGCAACCCGCGTAATGACCGGCGAACGCCTGAAAGATTTGGGCTACGGCACAGGTCTTTACCGTTCTGCAGACTACATTGCGGTTAAGGTTCCGGTATTCTCCTTTGAAAAACTGCATGATGTGGATACCCAGTTAGGACCTGAAATGAAGTCCACCGGTGAAGTTTTAGGTGTTGCGCCCAACTTCCACGAAGCGCTTTATAAAGGCTTATTGGCAGCGGGCTACACCATGAAGAAAAAGGGCGGCGTACTGATTACCGTCCGTGATACCGATAAAGGTGAAATTGCAGATGTGGCTAAAAAATATGCGGCTATGGGCTTTACGCTTTATGCAACCAAAGGAACTTCGGCTGTTTTAAACGAAGCAGGCATCGAAAACATTATGGTTGAAAAAATTGACGAGGGTGAAGGCAACTGCTTAGACCTTTTAAAGGAAAACAAGGTTGATTATATCATTTCCACCTCCAAAAAGGGTCGAATTCCTACCAGAAGTGCAGTTATCATGCGTCGTAAAGCGGTTGAACTTGCAATTCCCTGCTTAACTTCCATTGATACAGCCATTGCAATGGCAGACAGCCTTTGCAGCGAGTACACCTCAGAAAACGTAACTTTAGTAGACATCAATAAGATATAATACTGTATGAAAGGACTTTGCCCGTACAGCAAAGTCCTTTTATTATAAGGAGGTCTTTATGAAAAAACTATTTATTTTTGATTTGGACGGCACAATATTAGATACGGTGCACACCATCGCCTATTATGTGAACGACGCCCTGAAGCACTTTGGTTTTCCCGAAAATGAAACCGATGCGTACAAATATTTTGCGGGCAACGGTGCCACTAATTTAATACACCGTTCCTTGGCCGCACACGGCTTGGATACCGAAGATAATTTCAACAAGGTTTATCCCTATTACATGGAGCAGTATAACAAAAACACCCTTTACAAGACCGCGCATTTTAAAGGGCTTCCCGAAACCTTAAAGGCGTTAAAGGAAAAGGGCATCGCCCTTGCGGTGGTTTCCAACAAGCCCGACTCCACCGTACAACCTCTTATGCCGAAATTTTTTGAGGAAGGTCTTTTTGATTACATCTTCGGCGCAAGGGAAAATGTGCCTTTAAAACCCGACCCTGCGGCAGTAAATGAAGTCATTCGCCTTTGCGGTGTGGAAAAGCAGGATGTGGTTTATGTGGGCGACACCGGCACCGATATGCAAACAGGTAAAAATGCAGGGCTTTTTACGGTCGGCGTGCTGTGGGGCTTCCGCGACGAAGCAGAATTAAAAGAAAACGGCGCCGATGCCATTATCTGCACACCCGACGCCTTATTGTCCTTTTTATAATTTAATCCAGTCTCCAAGCTTAAGAACTTCACTGTTCTTAAGCTTATTTTTTACCATGTTAAAATGCACCTCGCTCCACATATTCTGAATGTCTCGTTTGTAATCCAGCAAATGGGATATCAATATCTTTTTTGCACCAAAGCTGTTTGCAAAATCACAAAAATTTTCCATTTCTTCCGGATGCGCATTTAGCGCGGCACCTCTTCCCAGCCATAAATGCAAAACCACAGCTTCTGTATTCGGAAATACCGCATGGGGCTTTTTGTAAGCGCGGACATCTATCGGGAATACATAATTTTTGCCCTCAAATTCTATTGCAAAGCCGTATTCCTTTACAAGCTCTGTTCTGCTGCTGTGTTCACTTTCAAAAAAACGAAGCTTCACATCTTTAAAGTCAATTTCGTCTCCCGGTTTGACAAAAACAGTGTTTTTCTTTTCTTTCCCCATGAAATCCGGCATAAAAGAAGGCATAAATTCGGATAACGCATCCACAAGCGTTGCTTCATAATGATCTCCATGGTCATGAGTAGTAATAACCGCGTCGCAGGTGCACAAAAGTTTAAATAATTCCTCTTTATCCGTCTCTCTATCTAAAAGATAGAAAACCGGATCAACGGCAATTTTAGTATTCAAAAACTTTACTATATATCCGGCGTGTCCTGTAACGCCCAGACCGCACCGGCTGATTTCAAGCATTTCTGCTACCACCTGCAGGCGGTCGCAAAAATACTTTTGGTAATTCTCCCGGGAGGCGCTTTGGCTTAAAACCTGCTCAGATGCCATCGGAAGTACGTCTGTCATCTTCTCTATACCCAATGCTTCCATATTAAAATGATCTTCTGCATACTGTATAAAGCCCTCTGCACTTTTAAAGGCTTTGTAAAAGCTTTCGGCAGTCTCGGAGGGGGCAGACTCTAAAAATTCGGATATTGCTTTTTTGTCAAATTGCACGTGCTTAAACTCCCCTCATTTGCAGAACTTTGCGTAATATTCCAGAACCGATTTGCCGAAGGCTTTGCCCATTTCTCTGCCTCGCTCTGCGGTAAATCTGTTGTCGGGCGTACCGAAATAGGTGGTTTCCAAGGTGAATGCCATGTGTCCTTTTGCCTGCACATGACTTGAAAACGTATGGTTACCCAGTTTATTCCAGCCTGTATTGGGCTTTAAATCGTTTTTGGCTTCATATTTCAGGCAATCGGGTGTAATGTTTTCCTCAAATATTTCAGCAAAGGTGTCGTAGCGGTCTACCGCCTCTAAGCAACCCTGCACAATGTAAACGTTGTCATGCTCTCCGCCCTTGTGCCAGGGAGAATGAAAATCAAACCCGAACAAAACGTCTTCTTCTGCCACAATACGTCGGATTTCAGCCGTTTCGGGATAAATGGGCGCGTTGGTCGGCACATAATCCCGATTATGGTCATGGGGCATCCTCTGCTTGCCCTGGTCTCCGTCTACTACACCGTCATAATCCATAAAGGGAACACAAACCACTTTAAAGGGCAGGGGGGTGTTCAGTAAAACCTCTAAAACGCCCTCTAAAACATAGTTGCCCGTGCTTTCGCAGGCGTGGTGACGGGCGGTTAAAAGCACCGTTTGTTCTCCTGCGCCAAAGCGATAACACGGTACACTTCTTCCCTTTTTGGTTTTGCAGAATTCTTCCGTTTTTAATTGATTTTTTGCACAAAATTCCATAAAATGCGAGGGATGATACAGCATATTATGGGCAAAATAAACCTTGTCCTCGTCTTCTTTAAAGGTATAGATAAAGCATTCACCATCCACCTGATTTAACCATTCCCAGGTTTTTAAGTCGTGGCTGACTGCAGGTCCGAAATACCCTACGCGGTTTTTTTCCATCTGAAAGGTCAAGGGCTGCCCCTGCGCGCCTTCTACGCAAAACGCCCAGTAAAACCAGTCGCCTTCGGTGTCGCGCAACTGATTTTTAAGATAAACCGTATTTCCTTCTGTTTTAACCACGGAAATGTTACCGCCTACAAAATCCTGATGAATCCGCATTGCTTTCTTCCTCCTTAAAAATCTAATTTCATTATACACCAAACGCAGAAAATGTCAATTCATAAAAAAAATAAAAAAAATGCTTGACAAGCCCCTTAAAGTGTGGTAGAATAGTAAAGCGTTCAAAAGAGATCACGCGAAAACATAGGGGTATAGCTCAGTTGGTAGAGCAGTGGTCTCCAAAACCACGTGCCGAGGGTTCGAATCCTTCTGCCCCTGCCAAAACCTTTTTTGCAAGAGGTTGAAGTTCGGATGGCCCGGTAGCTCAGTTGGTTAGAGCGCCGCCCTGTCACGGCGGAGGTCGTGGGTTCGAGTCCCATCCGGGTCGCCACCCTAACTTTTGATGGCAAACAAAAACAATATGCTGTTGTAGCTCAGTTGGTAGAGTACATCCTTGGTAAGGATGAGGTCAGCAGTTCAAGTCTGCCCAACAGCTCCAATTTTTGCACCATTAGCTCAGCTGGTAGAGCACCTGACTCTTAATCAGGGTGTCCAGGGTTCGAGTCCCTGATGGTGTACCAATAAGAAAACCGCATTACCAAAAGGTTTTGCGGTCTTTTTATATTCTTTTCAGTTTTCGGTTTTAGTGGTCTATTGCACAGTTTATTGCACAAACTGTTTTTTTATTGGCACCTGCGGCAGATGCTTTTATTGTTTCGGGCATCTTCTGAACAATCCCTGCCATTGTGTTTATTGCCATTTGCTTTGTGTCCTCGATAACATGGGTGTATGTGTTTAATGTTGTTGTGATGTTTGCATGACCGAGTACACTCGAAACGGTGGAAATCGGTACGTTGTTTTTTATCATGAACGAAGCGGCGGTGTGTCGTAACCCGTGGAACGTGACATTTTCTACCCCGTTTGCGTTTGCAAATTCTTTCCACCAATGGGTCGGGGTTTGTATATGCATTATCTTTCCGTTGTTCTGCGTAAAAATCCAGTCTTCGTTCACCCATTTGTTTCCGTACATGAATTTTATCCTACTTTGTTCTACGTTCAATTCAAGCAGTATTTTTTTGAGCATGTCCGGCAAGAACAAAATGCGTACTGATTTTTCTGTCTTAGTCTCTCCGGCTATCGTTCCTTTTCCCGTCAAGTGTGAAGCAGCACGACAGATTTTAAAGCAATTATTTGCAAAATCCACATCAGACCATTTCAACGCGAC
The DNA here is from genome assembly GCA_017410375.1 of Clostridia bacterium. Taxonomy (NCBI): domain Bacteria; kingdom Bacillati; phylum Bacillota; class Clostridia; species Clostridia bacterium. The sequence goes on from JAFQQW010000035.1 coordinate 6,941, forward strand.
AATTTCTTGCCTACGCATACCACAAAGGATTGCGAAATAAAAAATTGCCTTGTACTTTGTTTCTTCCACGTCGACAGCTTTTGAAAGTCTTAAAATCTCCGCTTCCGTCAATGTGTTTTTTTCTACCGCTTTATACTGCGGAGTATCTACGCGTAAACAAGGATTCGTGGAAACGAAGCCCCACTTTACACCTTTGTTTATCATAGCTTTAAGCATTTTAAACACCGCGTTTTGCATCCTGCATCCGTCTACGGCATCAATTATTTTAATAATGTGTGCAGGTGTCAAAACATCCAGTTTGACTTTCTCTGCATATTTAACATGGTTTTCCCACATGGACCCATACCACTCCGCGGTCTTTCCACGCAAATTCTTTTGAATATGGTTTGTTTTCCAATACTCGAAAAGCTGACCCAAGGTTTTCGGTGTTGTTGCGTTGTGGTTAATCAAAAGACTTTCTCTTTCGTTGTAGAATTCAAGCAACATTTTCTCCGCTTCCCGATCGGAGCTACACACCACAACCTTTGACGGCTGTATTCGCTTCCCAAAATCGTCAAAGCCCAACGAGAGCCGAAGCAAATATTTATTATCCGCGAGTTTCTTCACATGACCGATAGACCGTTTTTTACTGTTTTTTGCCATAAAAAATACACTCCTTTTCAAATTATAAATTGACTTTCGGAGCGCATTGTGATATACTGTTTATGGTTTCATGTGTATATCTTGTATATACGCGCTCCATTGAGCTGTTCCCTATGGCCGTAGGGAGCAGTTCTTTTTTTATTCAAATTCTCTGATTGATAATTTTGGGATGCCCAGTATTCGGCAACGTTCCAAGTCTGCCCCCTCGACTAATCGTGGAAAAAACTCAGGATTTAAGGGAACTAAGCGCATCCAATCTTCACCGTTTACAAATTCGACTTTTTTTAAGGTGGCATTTTCATCCTCATACAAAACAACGCCGATATCACCGGAACGGTTAAGTGTTGTTTGCTTTAATATCAAAACTATATCGCCGTCATGAAATAACGGATACATACTATTTCCTTTTACGGTCAGCACGAAAAACTCGTCTTGTCTACGTCCCTTTAGGTATCTTGTAGGTATATCCACGGTTTCGCCTGACCAGTCCTCTGTGGCAACCATATCAAATCCTGCTGCTATTTCTCCAAGCACCGGGAATGTCACAAAATCCTCTGTTATGTTTGGGGGGAGTAGTTTATTTTCCACGTCATCCCATCCCATTAAATAAGCAGGCGTAGTATTTAAAACCCTTGCAAGAGGTTCTAACACGGTGACGGGTAGGTGCATAATATCATCACTTTCATATCTGTAGACGGTAGCACGGTTTTTGCCGAGCCGTTTCGCCACATCTTCAATTGATAAATCGAGTTCTTTTCTTCTTTGTTTTATTCTTTCGCCAATAGTCATTTTACTCACCTCATAAAGAGTATAGCATGATTGTTGCAAAAATGCAACATTTTTTTTGAATTTGAGATAAAATTCGCATAATTTGCGAAAAAACGATTGACTTTAAGTGAATGGTATGATATTATTATTGTGTCGCATGGCGTGCGAACAAGAAAGGAGTGATAGTATGCCGAATGTAAAAAAGTTACGTGGAAGGATTGTTGAAAGCGGTTACACCATTGAAAGTATTGCTAAAGAAATCGGTATCAACCGAGCAACTATGTACCGCAAACTAAGCGAAAATGCGGAAACTTTTTCTGTTAAAGAAGCGGTTTTGATTAGCAAAAAGCTGTCTTTAAATGAACAGGATATTAGTGATATTTTTTTTGCTTAGAATGTCGCATGCTATGCGACTTTTTGAAAGGTACGATGCTGTATGAAAGGAGCAAACCAAACATGAAACCAAACCAAAAGTCTTTTGTAACTGCAAGTCGGTTACAAACCGAAGAAAACGGAATCCGCATGGAAAGATTATCACGCAAAGAAGCTGCCGAGTTCATAGGCTGTAGTTTATCAAAACTATACTCTTTGGAGATATCGGGGAAACTTACTGGCACTTATTACCAAATAGGCAACCGCAAGCTGTACATACCTGAGAAGCTCAAAAAGTGGGCTGAAAACGGTGGAGAGTTTCAAAGAATCCCCGATGATGTGGAAAAGAAAGAGGTGCCGTATGCTTGATTTTTTACTTTGTGAAGCGGTGTTTATATTCTTACCGCTTGTTGGATTATTCTGCGTAGGCGAATACGTGGAAAAGAAAAAGCCCGGTTTAATCGAAAAGGTCGGTCGGTTCTTCGGGATTGATATAGCCGGCATGGATGAAGAATGAAAGAGAGGAAAGACATTGTACAAACAAATACCGAGTTTTACCAAAGAGGACTTTTTAGAGAGTGAAAAGCCGTACCGTTTTATTTTAGACAATGCGGAAAATGAGTTTCGAAAATTGCAAATGGTATCGGTAATGTCTGACAAAGCTTTAAAGGTTGGTGTGAAAAACTTTAAAAAGCTGTTTTTTGCGTATGAGCTTGTAGTTGAAAAAACAAACATTGTAAGTAAAAACTAAAACATGAAAAACGAAGCACGGAAAAAGAAAAAGGAGCAAATGCCTGTGTACACGACATCTGCCCCAAAAGCAAACATATATGAATTTATATGTGTATTATACCACTTTTTCCTGCTATTGTCAAGAAAAGAGGTAAAAAATATGTATGAAATAAAAAATGTAGCTTTTCCAAGTTATTTGTTCCACGGAAAAAACAAGGATGATTTCTTTGTACATGAGGTACAAGACAATTTGTGCAATCCGAGATTTTTTCCGGGTGATGTTGTTCTGATTGAGAGAGTAAACGAATTGGAAAAAGGCATGGAATATGCTGTTGTTCTGATAGGTGGTTTCCCACAATTAGTAAAATTGGACTACGATGAAGAACATAAAGAGTATATTTTCGCTTATAAACCTGCGCAGGCGGCTGATTTTTGCCATGAAACACACAGCAAAAAGCCATGTGTAATAGGGGCTGTGCGGTATCTTATTCGAAAATTTGAAAAGGAAAGCGCGGGAGAGGTGGAAAATGACACTGAATGATATTTTACAACAATTGCATAATGTGTCAGGGAACGGCAAACAGTATTCTGCAAAATGCCCGGCGCATGATGATAACCACGCGAGCTTAAGCGTATCAGCAGGTGAAAAGGGTGTTGTTCTGAACTGTCACGCAGGCTGTACCGTGGAACAAATAACCGCTTCTTTAGGCTTAACCGCTTCGGATTTGTTTTATTCTTCCACGTCAAACGGAAACAACAGCACCGCTTCAGCTATCGAATACATATACCGCGACATGGACGGAAAGCCCGTAGCAAAGAAAATCCGCTACCCAAACAAAGCTTTTTGTTGGATGCACATAAACAAGTCGGGCGAATGGGAAAAGGGCAACGGTGGGCGAAAATTGCCCTTGTATCATCAATACGAATGTCAAAAGTGTAATGAGCTTTATATTGTTGAGGGCGAAAAGGACGTGGACACACTACACAGCATAAAAAAAGCGGCTGTGTCTTTGCCAAACGGTGCCAAAAGCAGTTGGTGCAATGCCTATACTGATTACTTTGAGGGCAAAAACATTGCGATTATCCCCGACAATGACGAGCCGGGCAGAAAATTCGCCCGAATGATTGCGGACAAGCTTGCAGATATTGCTACCGTGCGTATTGTAGATTTGTCTTTGCTCTGGGAAGATATCCCCGAAAAAGCGGATATAACGGACTACGTTGTTCAATTCGGCGCAGATAGCTTTAAAAGGGTGTCAGAGCTTGCGAGGGAAACAGAACCTATAAAGCACAAAAAGCGGTTGATTTCTTTAGCTAATGTGGAAGCAACGCAAACGCAATGGCTGTGGTATCCTTATATCCCGAAAGGCAAAATAACGTTGATGACCGCTGACCCGGGGACGGGGAAAACGTATTTTTGTTTGTATTTGACCGCAACGGTGTCAACCGGGAGACCATTTTTTGGAGAGACGGAAGGTAGAGAACCGGGCAAAGTTATCTATCAGACTGCCGAGGACGGCTATGCAGATACAATTGTTCCACGTTTACAACCTATGGAGCCAAACTTTGAAAACGTCTTTTTTGCGGATGAAAGCGAAAAACAGTTGGAATTTATGGACGAAGAACTTGAAAGTATTGTAAAAGAAGCCAAGCCCGATTTAATTATTTTTGACCCTTTGCAAGCTTATTTGGGTATGGACGTTGATATGCACCGCGCAAACCAAGTGCGACCTATAATGTCAAAAGTGATAAACATAGCAGAAAAATATAATGTTGCGGTTATCTTTATTATGCATAATTCCAAAATGGGACAGAATCAGGCGTTATATCGTGCGTTGGGGACAATTGACATTCCGGCAGCAGCTCGCAGTATGCTCATTATGGGAAAAGACCCGGAGGATGACAAACAAAAACTTTTGTGCCAAGAAAAGTCGAGCCTTGCACCGCATGGCAAAACTATCATGTTCCACATAGACCCGTCCAAGGGCGGTATTGTGTTTGACGGTTTTTCTGATTATAAAGCAGATGATATTCTAAACCCTCACCAAAAAACGCGGAACAAGCCAAGTGCAACCAAGGACGAAGTAAAAGAGGCTTTGCTTGAAATGTTGCGGAAGGGTGAAGGTTCCGCTTCTATGGATGAGATAGAAAGTTTGCGCGTTTACTCAGGTTGGAGCAAAAGCACTCTTTACAATGCAAAAGAAGAATTGAAACTGCAACGTGTTCAGATAGGCTACTCGAAAAACAAAAAAACATGGTGGCTGTTGCCGAATATGGATGTAAATCAATTCCGAAACACGCATCACGTCACAAATGACGAGTGTATAGATAACGTGGAAGATAAACCGCTCTTACCTTGATTTTCTTATTTTGGAAACATGAGGAACAGAGAACAATAAAAAGTGTGTTTTTCTCTCCATGATTTTATCTTCTCTAAGGACAATATTTTATTTTGGAAACATGATACAAACCTTTTATTTATGCGGACTGTACATGTTTCCACGGGTACTTTCTTATTTTGGAAACATGAAAAAAGGCTGTTTTTTTGTACGTCTCCATGTTTCCAAGCGTGGAAATATGATTACGCCCTTTATTCAAGCCATTTCCACCATAATTCCAAAATAACTTTTATTGTCCTTATAGAATGTGTGTTTTTTCCACGTCAAGCGGTACGGATGTCGTGCGGAAAATACCGATAAATATACACACTAATACCAACAAAAGTATATCACATTACGCGGAAAACGAATTTAAGCTTGAAGAAAGCTATGGAGATTTGTTTTTTTCCACGTTCTGCTTCTCGATACTGCAATATCGAGAGCGAAAAAGAAAGGGGGTGATAGAAATGGCAAACGAAAAGAATTTAAGACGTTTAAGCACGAGGGAAGCACGAGAAATTGGCAGAAAAGGCGGTGAAAAGTCGGTGAAAGTGCGCAGAGAAAAAAAGATGCTGTACAGCATAATAAACAAATTTCTTGACAGCGATATTGAAAAATATCCTCAAATTAGGAAGTTGGCATCAAAGGTGGGGATTGACGAGAAGGAAAGCGTTAAATACCTTTTTACATTTGTTGGCTTGCTGAATAGTTTGGAAAAGGCAGATTTGAAAGAGTTGGAAACATTGATGCGGATATTAGGCGAAAAAACTGGAAATGATTCGTACGGAAAAATCGAAGCACTTGTGAAAGGATTGCTAAATGACTAACGAAGAGCTGGCTATAAAAATAGGTCAGGGCGAATCGGAACACATGGAACAGCTGTACAAGCAATGCAAAAGGCTGTTGGATATGGAAGCGGACAAATACTTTCGGCAACACTCCACCTTGTGCCAACACCGTGGAGTGGAAGCCGAGGACTTAAAAGCGGTAACCTTCTTTGCGTTGCATGAAGCGGTACAAGCCTATTGCAATAGCGATAAACAGTACAGCTTCAATTCATACTTAAAATATCCGCTTCAGAACACGTTTAATTCCACGGTTGGCTTGCGTACCAAGCGCGACCAAAACGACCCACTAAACCTATGCCTTAGTCTTAACGCACCGCTTCCCGGTACAGACGAAGAACTGGAGCTGCAGGACATAATCACAGACAGCACCGCAGAAATGACCGCAGACGTTGACTTTCAAGCAACCGTGCAAGGAGTGTTCCCTTTGGTAAAAGACGTCTTAGGGACGGAAAAACAACGTCAGTACTATATAATCGAACAGATGTACAAGCATGAAAAGACCGCGCGACAGATTGCGGAAGAACGCGGAACAACACAAAATACAGTTTATCAAGATGTGCGTACTGCGTTCCGCTTCTTGCGAAGAAACAACCGTATCAGGATGTATGCTGATGATGTCATCGGCTGTACATACAAACGTTCCGGCTTTTTCAGTTTCAAGAATAACAGACAAAGCTGTGTAGAATGGGCTGTTATGAAACTGGAAGAAAAGGAAGGAAAGAGGTGTAAAAATGCGAATAAGGGACAAGCCCTAAAAAGTGAACACGAAAAGAAATAATCAAGAAAGAGAGGTGATTTTTTTGCGAATTATTGGACGGTCTTTTGTTGGTGACAGGGAGTTTTGTATTTTGCAAGTGCAACACGCAACCCCGACCGGGTATGAAATTCAAGACCAGGACAAACGGGCAGAATACGAAGCTTATAAGGCAGAGTATGAAAAAAAATTAAAGAAAGGAAATGAAAACAATGAAAGTAAACCATGAAACCACTAAAAATGCAATGCTTGAAATTATAAGCATTTTGAAACTGTGGGCAAAATATGTAAACAATTATATTGACGAAAGAGTAAAGGTGTTGGAAAATCAGAACATTTCCGACATTTTCAAACAAGAGCAGCTCAACGGATTGCGCACTTCTTACATAAACAAACATGTAGAATATAAAGAACGCGTTTCAAAGCAGATTGAAAAAATCGCTGAAGCGGAAGAAATCAACGAAAGCATTCTTGATTTTGATGTTCCGCAGTTTAACGAGATTTTCAAACTGATTGAGGTTACAAAAGGCAAAATCCCTGCAGAAACTTTGGAGCTTATCAAAGAAAACTTTGCCGGGTACCGCCAGGCGTTGCTTGCGCTCGATGCTGTTTTTCTGCATTACGGTGTAGACTTGAAAGCAGATGCCGTGTTTAAAGAACACATATATCATGTAAATGTATTTACGGATGTATTATATGACAAAGCACAAAGCATGGAACTGTCCGAAGATTCCATTTTGTTGCATTTAAAATCTTATCACGCTGACCTTATGCATCTGGCAGAGCTTCTTGGTATCTGTTTTGATGAAGATGTCAAAACTTTCGATGCAGGCATCAGCGATGAAATTCAAGAAAAAATGGCACGCCAAGCTATGGGCTTACCTATCGAATAATGTTGCTTTAGACATCCTTCATTTTTGAATCCCTTTGTTTTTATATATTTACCACCGCAAAAACATCCTTGCGGTGGACTTTTTTTGTTTCCACGTCACTTTCATAAATTCAGATGCTTTTTATACTAAAGTTCGTGGAAGTTCGGACATAAAAAGAAATGTATTGCACACTTTATTGCACAGCTTTTGTGCAATTTCATACATAATCATAAAACTATATATATGATATTTGGCTAAATAAAGCCGTTTGTACACTTGTAAATATATTGGCAAAACTTACTTTTTAAGTCTCTTAATCAGGGTGTCCAGGGTTCGAGTCCCTGATGGTGTACCAAAAAAAGAAGATACCATTTGGTATCTTCTTTTTTTGCGTACACCGGAAGGGGCGTAGTCCCTGATGGCGCGAATCGTAAAAAAACAGTCCGGGGGACTGTTTTTTAGATTCGGGGCGCCGCGACCAAAATTGCGCCCTCGGCAAGGGCAAGCAATTTTGTGTGTCGCAAGAGGACTTCGCTTAAACATTGCACAACCTAAAAGACGCGTGAATTTTGGCGCCACGGGCTGTGTTCACAGACGGCAGTTGCATGAACACAGGGTACCACAAGATAAGTGATACCCGAAATCTTCGATTTCGTCGGCAGAAGTTATGCGTGGGAGCGTAGCGAATAGCTGGGCGGAAAACATTAAAAAAGCGCCTGTCAAAGAACAGGCGTTTCTTTTTCGTATAATTCTTCAATTTTAACACCAAGAATTTTAGCAATCACATAGATTTCCTTATCTGTGACACTTCTTAATTGCCCCTCAAGCTTTGAATAGCTTGCCGGATTAATATCACACCCTAAAATTTGCATTTGCGCAATAAAATCTTTTTGTTTGATACCCTTGTTTTTCCGCATCCGTTCAATATTTCTGCCCACAAGATTCTTATCGCCGTAAGTTTGCTTTCTTATCTTCATTTTAACTTCTTGTTTTCTCTCTTTGTACCGGTATACCTTTAAAGAATTCGTGATAGTCCACGCCAAAGATTTGACGTAGCCCAACCAGATCGCTTACAAATATATTGCCTTTTCCCATTTCGATTAACGAATAGGTGCTTCTTGTAATGGGAGAACCTAAAACCTGCAATTTTGCGACTGTCTGTTCCTGCGTTAAGCCTTTTTGCTTTCGGATGCGCTTAAGGTTTTCAGCAAATGTTTTATCTGTATTTACTTTTTGCATATACATCTTCTCCTTTGCTTATACCTGTAAGTTTTTCTTGATTATATCATTGATTTATGATATAATTGCTTATACCTATATGCAAAGGAGATAAAATTATGCAAAATTATGAACAGATTTTAGGACTGGCGCTTTCCAATGCCGATGCTTTAAACACGCTTTCGGGGCTGATGCAAAAAATCAACTTACTGACCGACGAGCTTGCAGGTATTAACTTAGAGGAAATTGACTTAAACTCGGATACTGCATCCCATTTTCTGCAAACCGCCAAAATCAAAGCGGATACGGTGCGCCATTTTGTTTTGCCCGCACTGGAGCTTACCGAAAAGGTCTCATCCAACGCAAACAAGCTTTTTGAAGACTTAAAAGCAATGGAATAAGCTAAAACACCTCTCGCAAAAGCGAGCGGTGTTTTTGTTTTATAAAAATTAAAACTTGACAAACGGTGGAAAATTATGTATAATAGAACATGTACTAAACATATACTAAAGAGGTGACGAAACATGATTCACAGCATCATTGAGCGACACGATAAATTAACGCCCCTGACCGAAACCGAAATCAAAATTGTGGCAACGGCGGCAAAGCTGTTTTTAGAGCAGGGCTTTTCGGCGACCACACACAGACAGATTGCAAAGGAAGCAGGCATCGGGCTTGGCACGCTTACCTACCATTACAGAGCAAAGGAGGATTTGCTTCATATCTTAATGGAAGAGCTGATGGATTATCATCTCGACATTATAGAGGCTGCGACCGAACAGAAACAGGACAATCTGTTTGCTTATGCAACCGAAATCACCATGCAGATTGCCCTTTGCGAAACCAACAAAATGGCATGGGATTTATATCATGCGGCATATACACACCCGACCACCTTTGCGTATATCAAGGATTGGGCATCCAAAAAAGCGCATCACTTACTTTGCGATATTACAAATTTGCAGGAATCGGATTTTAAAAATCTTGAACATATTACAAGCGGAATCGAGCTTGCCGCGTTACTGACCGCCTGCGACAGATATTTTACGTTGGAGGATAAAATCAGACTGACCTTAGATTCCATGATGAAGATATATGATATTCCCGCACCGTTACGGGAAGAAACCATCGAAAAAGTGCTGGCTACAGATTATGAACAGCTGGCACAGGACATGTTTGCACGGTTTGTTGCAAGATTATAAGAAGGGAGCAGATTTATGAAAAAGATAATTGGAATATTTTTAACACTTACCTTGGTTCTTGCGCTTTTGCCCGCGAGCAGAATCGCGGTACAGGCAAGCAGTTTTATACACGATAGCCATACAAAAATACAATTTGAAATTTATAATCTCACACACACCAATATGTATAACGAAACTACTTCCGACCCTATTAAATATCCGGATATTAAAAGCTACAAGCTGGAAAAAACGGCAAACGGACAATTTACACTGGAGTACAGCGTTTCCTTACCTTACAAGTCGATTTATTTAGAGGACCACACCGCTACCATAACAGATACGGTTACCATAGAAAACATCGACTGTGCGAAGTACTTTGAACTTATCCTTACCCGTGAAATAGAGAACCCCAATGAGGAAGGCAGCTACTGGAACTATGAACTGAATATTGAAAGAGGCGCTGAACACTGTTATTCTGCACCAAAAGACAATTACGACGGTACACACACCAAGGTTTGCTATATTTCGGATGACCACGTCGAAACAAGTGAACACGATTATTCTACCCCTGCAACCTGTATCACAAAAAAGACCTGTGGCTGCGGTGCCACAGCCGGACTTCCTTTGGGGCATGACGTTGCACCTGCAGAATACAATAAACCGAGTGCCTGCATACGATGCGGTGTGACAGACTTAAATGAAGCAGTTTCTCAGGTTCTTTCGGGCAGAGAAGTACGGTTGCCCACAGAAAAAATAACCAATATGCTTGGCGTAACATACCCCATAACCTGGTCGGTTGTCAATGCAGGCAACACGGGCGCGACCATACAGGACAATACTTTAAGGTCTGTCAGTCCCGGAACAGCAATCATCCGTGCAACCACAACCGATGTAACCAAAGACTATCTTGTGTTCTTTTCCCCCGTGCAGAACATCGATGTGGGAGACGGCAGATATACCCTTTCCCAAGAAAGCAATACTGTAATAAAAGTAGAATTTCAGGGCGGTTACAAGACAGTGCCTTCCACTGTGCCTTTTGAAATAACGGGAACACACAGCTCCTATGAACAAAACGGAGACCTCAGAAATCCGCTCATTACCGTAGAAAGCGGTACCATGAATATCGTCCTTAAAAATGTGAATGTTTACAAGTTCGGAACGGTTATCGAAATTAAGCCCGGCGCAACGGTCAAGCTGATTTTAGTCGGGGACAATTCCCTGTATGCAGACAATAACGGTGCAGCCATTCGTTTATCCAAAGGCGCAAACCTCACCATTGAAGGAACGGGTAGCTTAACTGCCTTTTCGGATGGCTATAATGCAGGCATCGGCGAATATATGACCGGCGAATGCGGAAACCTCACCATCAACAGCGGCACCATTACTGCCTCGGGCAACACCGGTATCGGCGGTACGCGTACCGGAAGCGGCGGTAACATTACCATTAACGGCGGTATTGTAAATGCAACCGGTCACTGGGGCGCAGGTATCGGCGGTGGCGGCGGTTCGTATGAACAAAGCGGTCACGGCGGAAATATCGTCATCAACGGCGGTATTGTAAACGCCACAAGCACCTGGGGTGCAGGCATTGGCGGTGGAGGTGTGTTCAGCGAATCCGATCTATACATCGGCAAAGGCGGTGACGGTGGCAACATTACCATCAACGGCGGTACGGTTACAGCATCTTCAACCCACGAGCATGGCGGTGCGGGCATCGGCGGTGGCGGCGGCTATTACGGCGGTGGCGGTAATGGCGGTAATGTTATCATAAACGGCGGAAACATTAAAGTTTCTTCTGCCGGCGGTATGCCCATCGGTAAAGGCTTTAACGGTGAAAGCGACGGCACTCTGAAAGATGCAAACGGAAACGAACTCGCGTTAAAAACTGTTACCTTACAAGGATCGGAACAGACTTCTATGGTAGCGGATATAAAAAACAACGAAACGTCACTTTCTTATGGTTTAACCGATATGCAAACCCTTGATAATAATAAATTATATCTGTATTTGCCTGAAACAGAGGCCGTAACCGAGGTGAAAGCAAGCGGTATCATTTACAGCGGTACTTCCGAGGATGGTACATTAACAGCCTCCCACACCCACACTTTAAATTTCTCTGCTTCAGATAATTACATACACATAATATGTACCGCAGAAAACTGTCCTTTCTACGACCTGGGAAGCCTTGAGCTTTGTGCACCTTCTGACCTTGCTTATAAAGGCGACAGAAAATTTGCAACCATAAACAACACGAGTGTTCTCCCTCTCAATCCGGTTATTGTTTATACGCAAAACGGAGAAGAATTGGAGGAAGCACCCAAAGAGCCGGGAACATACGTTGCTTCAGTTACCTTAGGTGATGCGAAAGCCAGCATAGAATTTACCATTGGAGACAAGAAAAAAACCCACTTTTTTTCTTATGACGAAGAAAGCGGAAAAGCAATTGTGCATATTGCAGAGCCGGGCACATACACCCTTTTCTTTGCGGATTATGGCGAAAACGGTTTAAATGCCGTACACAGAATTCCCATGGAAATTCGTTCTGAAATGGTTGGCAATATTCCTTTGGACAATGTTTTCGGAACGACCCTTTCCACCGGAGACAGGCTTATGCTCTGGAGTGAAATAACAAAAATGGCACCTAAATGTGAACCTTTTGTAATCCAATAATTTTAAACCACCGTGTGGGTTGACACGGTGGTTTTTTCTGATATATAATGAAAAAAACATATCAGGAGGAAAATGGTATGAAATATGTTGGCGAGAATACAAAAGAAATTTCGTTCCCTTTAGGCGGAATCGGAACGGGCTGTATCGGACTTTCGGGCAACGGCAGCCTTATTGACTGGGAAATTTTTAACCGCCCTTCCAAGGGAAGCATCAACGGTCACTCCCATTTTGCGGTACGCGCCATTGACGGCGACAAGATTACGCCAATCGTATTAAACGGTGATATTCAAAGTAGTCTTATGGGGCAATACAGTCAAAGCTATTATCGCGGATACGGCTATGGACCTTTTTTCCAGAGCATGTGCGGATTTCCGCATTTTAAATCGGTAGAATTCAACGGAGAATTTCCCGTGGCATCTCTTGCCTTTAAGGACGGAGATTTTCCTGCAAGCATCAACATGGTTGCCTTTAATCCGTTCATTCCGACCGATGCCGAAAATTCCGGTATTCCCGGTGGATTTTTTGAAATTTCCATAAAAAATACCACCGATAAAACCTTAAAATATCAGGTTGCCTTGTCGGTACAGAATCCTTTTGAACAGTCTTTGAATAAGACTGAAAGCAAAGACGGACTGCATGCCATAACCCTTTATAACGACGGTGCGGAAAAAGACAGCACCGCTTACGGAGATTTGAGTATTGCAACCGATTGTGAAACAGCCTACACCCAGACTTACTGGTACAGAGGCGGTTGGAACGACGGCATTGTTTCTTTCTGGAACGATTTTTCGCAAAAGAAGGATTTTAACGAAAGAATTTATGACGAATGCGGAAAATATGATCATGCAACCCTGGTCGCTGCGCTTACCATCGAGCCAAACACCACCAAAAGTGCAAAATTTATCCTTTCCTGGAATGTACCCAACAACTACAATTACTGGGAAGAAAAGGATATACCCGGAATCAGAAAAACCTGGAAAAATTATTATGCAACCGTTTTTAAAAATTCTTATGAAACGGCTTTGTACGCGTTTAAAAACTGGGATGATTTATACAGTCGTACCATGCAGTTTAAAAACACCTTACACGGGTCTACTTTACCGAAAGAAGTGATTGATGCAGCTTCCTCTAACCTTGCGGTTTTAAAATCGCCCACCGTTTTGCGTCTGGAGGACGGTTCTTTTTACGGCTGGGAGGGTGTACACGAAAAGGCAGGCTCCTGCGAGGGCACCTGTCAGCATGTGTGGAACTATGCTTATGCCCTGTGCTTTTTATTTCCCGAACTGGAACGCTCTATCCGCGATTTAGAATTTAAATACAGCACCGATGCAGACGGTAAAATGGGCTTTCGCATGCTGCTTCCGTTAGGCAGAGAGGTCAACCAATTCAGAGCCTGCGTGGACGGACAGATGGGTACTGTCATCAAATGCTACCGCGAATGGAAAATTTCGGGCAATAATAAATGGCTGAAAGAAAACTTTGAAAATATCAAGAAGGTTTTGGAATATGCCTGGAGTGACAAAAATCCCGACGGCTGGGATTTGGATAAAGACGGCATTTTAGAGGGAAGACAGCATCACACACTGGACATGGAGCTGTTCGGACCTTCCTCCTGGTTGGAGGGTATGTACCTTCTGGCACTGAAAGCCGCAGCCGAAATGGCAGAATTCTTAGGCGAAACCGAAAAGGCAAAGGAATATATATCCCTTTTTGAAAACGGATACAAATATACCAAAGAAAATCTGTTTAACGGCAAATATTTTATACAAAAAGTGAATTTAGGAGATGAAGAAATCCTCAAAAAATACGGTGCGGAGGATTATTGGAACAAAGAAGCTAAGCAAATTAAATATCAGATCGGTGAAGGCTCTTCCATTGACCAGATGCTTGCCCAATGGCATGCAGACATTATAGGCTTAGGTGATATTTATGACAAAAACCAGGTGGACATTGCCCTTTCTGAAATGATGAAAAACAATTTTAAAGAAAGCATGCGTCACCACACAAATCCCTGGCGAATTTATTCCTTAAATGATGAGGCAGGCTCTGTGATTTGTGCGTATCCGAATCATACCCAAAAGCCTGCCATCCCCGTGGCCTATTGCGAAGAAACCATGACGGGTTTTGAGTATTCCTTTGCAGGACTTTTGCTCTCCCGCGGTAAAACAGAGGACGGATTCAAAGCGGTGAAAGCGGTTCGTGACCGATTTGACGGAAAAAAGAGAAATCCATGGAACGAATTCGAATGCGGCAGCAACTATGCCCGGTCCATGGCAAGCTTTGCCCTTTTGCCTCTTCTTTCGGGCTTTGAATTTGATATGCCTCATAAATATATCGGATTTAATCCGTATAGCAAAGACAATTTCAAATGTCTGTGGAGCTTGGCAGATGGCTGGGGTAATTTTGAAGTGCAAAAAAATAAAGTAACCATTTCGGTTTATGGCACAATGACCCTTTCTTCATTGGGATTAAAATTCTGCGAATCGGTAAAAGAACTTAAAATTGACGGCAAAAGTATTGATTTCCAATTTGAAAATGGTATAATTAAATTTAAAGAAACAACCATTTCAAAATGTCTGGAGATTACAGTATGAAAAATCTTGAAATCACCACTGCACAAATTGCAAAGATTTGTGATGTTTCCCAGGGCACGGTGGACAGAGCGTTAAACAACCGCCCCGATATCAACGCCGAAACCAAACAGAAAATTCTGGACGTGGCAAAGCAGTACGGCTATCGGGAAACGGTCCGTACGGGAGGTAACAAGCTCTCAGGACAGGTGGGAATCATTGTTTTTAATCTGCAGAACGAATATTTCGCAGAGCTGATTACCGAATTGGAATATGCGTTGCGTGAAGAGAATTTAGGCACAATCGTGATGATGAGCCATTACGATCCGCAATACGAAATTGAATGCATCCGCAATTTATACAACATGGGTGTAAAGGGGATTGTTTTGTGCAGTGTAAACAACGGCAGTACCTTTGAAAACTATTTAAAGCTGTTTGACATTCCGATTGTAACGGTAGGCAACAAAATCACTTCTCTTCCGTATGTGGGGATAAACGATTCGGCTGCCATGCAGGAAATGACCGAAAAGGTTTTAAAAGAAACCCCTGAAAACATCCTTTATTTTTCCCCGGCACTCCGCTATACCAACGCCCACGCACAACGGGCGCGGTATGAGGGCTTTCTGCGTGCCATCGGTAATAAAAATTTTACCGTTGTGACAGATATTGCAGAAATAAAATCTTCCTACGAAACACAGACAACCGTGATTTGCTCCACCGACTACTATGCGCTTCAGGTTTACTATAAAACGAGAGGTGTAAAAATTGTCGGGTTTGACAACATCAAAGCGTTAGACAAATACAAAATTGCCATTGATTCGGTGGATTATTCCATGTGCCAAATTGCCAACAGTGCTGTAGATATCATCAAACACAATAAAAGAAAAGATGTCATCATTCCGCATACGATTATTAAACGATAATTTCAATCAAAGGGAATGTAAAAAAAGTCCGGATCGCAAAAACGCGAGTATAAAGGCGAACAAAGTTTGTACAAACTTACAAGAACGACACCAAATGAAGAAAACACGCAAAGTTTTGCGTGTTTTCTTTTGATAAATGCGTTTTTGCTATGAACAAACTTCGCCTCTCGACGTACCTTTGTACGCCTTCGGGTAACCC
>JAFQQW010000036.1 GCA_017410375.1 Clostridia bacterium
GTTCTCTTCTCCGATATCTTCGTCATACAAAAACAGACACCCGTTTGGGTGTCTTGTTGCTGTTTGAGGAGAAACTCTGCGCTTCGTCATTTTTCGATTGCCCCGGGCAATAACGAAAACTTTCCTTGCTCGAGACTTCACCGTCCCGAACTGCTGTCGCGCATTGCGGGCGGCTTCGACGAACCGCCTTTGGCGGTTCTCTTCTCCATATTCTTCCACCAAACAAAAAAAGACGCCTCTTGGCGTCTTTTGTTTGGTGGAGATGAGGAGAATCGAACTCCTGACCCCCTGCTTGCAAGGCAGGTGCTCTCCCAGCTGAGCTACACCCCCATAACAGAAAATATTATAATCCATTTTCTGCTATTTGTCAAGTGTTTTTTATAAAAAATGCTCCCATAATGGGAGCATTTGACATTTTTATTTTGCGATATATTTTGCAAGAGTTTCTGCGCTGGTCTTGATGCTGTCGAAGGGATTGCCGTTTGCAAAGTTTGCGTCCTGTTCTACTACATAGTGTTTAACGCCAATCTTTTCAGCAAGCTCGATTACGCTGTCCCAGTTTACAAAACCGTTGCCCACTTCGGTCATCTTAGGCAACAAGTGACCCGATTCTTTAATGAGCATAACGTCTTTTAAGTGCAGAATGTCGATTCTGCCTGCCAGTTTTTCCATCCATTCGTTGAGGTTGGAAAGTCCTGCATGTACCCAGCAAGTATCCAATACAAAGCTGGTGTTTTTGGGATCTAAGTTTTCATACAACAAGTCCATAAGAGTCTTGGTGCCGTCGATACGCAGGAATTCAAAGTGATGGTTATGATAGGTCAGTTTGAAGCCTTCTTTTGCATAGCCTTCTGCGGCTTTGTTGAATTCGTCAATGAATTTTTTGAGACCCTCGAGGCTTTCACGCGCTTCCCCAGGCATACCGCCGATACCGATATTGGTTGTGCCCCAGAGCTTATGTACGCGGATGGTTTCTTCGGGGTTGTTGATGATTTCATTGTAGTTGTAATGGGTACCAATGATTTTTACACCATTGTCATTTGCAAGTTTTACAAATTCTTCGGGTGTAAAACCGTAATTGCCTGCGGTGTGTGCTTCGGTATAACCGAGCTGAGCCATTTTACGGAAAGTAAGTGCCGCAAAATCTGCATCTTTAAAATAGTCTCTTACGGTGTAGAGCTGTAAACCTAAATTTTTAATCATTTTATTTTTCTCCTTTTTGGTTTTTATTACCTTTATATTATACCAATTCCCTTTATTTGTCAAGGCAAATCAGCTATATTTCTTCGCAAAAATTGTCTCTTTTCCCCACACACCTTGACTTTCTCTCTCAAAAGTGATATCATGATATCATGATATCACTTTTGAGAAAAGAGGAGTGTTGGAAAATGAAGATGGAGTATACCCCGACTGCCGAAAAGCGCGTGTATACGTTAAGAATTTCGCAGGAGCTGTACCGCAAAATGCAATACCATGTATTTGAAGAAAAAGCGGACAAGCACAACCGCAGTATCAACGAATACATCACCGACCTGATTTTAAAAGATTTGGGCATGAAAAAATAAAAACAGTTCCGACGCTAAAGCGTCGGAACTGTTTTTTGTAATCATTACAAAATGCTATCATGATAGCATTTTATGTGTGCATGTTTGCGTATTCTCTTTTGTAGCATTTTGGGGTTAAGCGGTTTGCACCCTCGTAATTATAGAATAGTGCGGAGCAGTTTGCTCCGCACTACTTTCGTCAAACGACGAGAATGTCATCTTTTTCAATTTAATGTGAAATTCCGGTAATTAACACACGTTATCACATCCAGCGTTTCTAAATCGATTTGATACCAACTCTCAAGATTAATACAACATAATGAATCATACAAAACCGTAATAAATGATGCGTTTTTATCAAAAATCTTTTCATGATTTGAGCCATTCGTTTTTACGCGATACAAGGTATTACAGTCGGCATGATTTACATAATAAATATAACCGCCGGCATAGTTATAAAACACAACATTTTCTGCCACTGTTCGGCGTTGTCCGTCGCTGTTTACGGCATATAAGGTTGAGCCACCCAAGAAAAACACCTCATCGTCTATGACCGATAAATAGGTTGCCATGGCTGATGTTTTAGAAAATACATAAATCGTTTCTGCCGCTTGGCTTAAATCTTTTAAATTTTGCTTTTTGATTTTGCCACCTTCATGCTCTACTGTATAGTACCATAAATATTCGTCAGATATATCATACGTTCCCCACACCTCTTCGGGCATTTTTATTCTCTCACCACTAAGCAAATCAATTCTGAACATATCGTATGTATCGTGCAAATTTGTCAGATAATATACAAAGCCATCTTTTAACAAAACTTTACTGCAGTCTTCTTCCACGTCACATATCTGCCAGATTTCTTTGGTTGTCAAATCCACCGTACAAATCTGATGATTCGTATCATCAAGGAACAGCAAGGTGTTTTTGTCTTTAACATTTAAATTCGATGCTGAGCCGGGCAACTCGCACACCGTAAATTCTTCCGCAGCAATGCATCCTTTTAATATCGGTGTACCCTTTTCATCTGCATCAGGAAAATATATAGTATTCCCAATTTGTACCAATGGAACACTATACATATTCAATGAAGAATTTTCTATGTAGTAGTCACCGGCACTCTTTGGTGCTTCTGCGGGATTGCACGCAGACAGAAGCATTATCATCAATGGTATAAATACAAAATTCTTTATCATTTTCCGCCCGCCTTTTTATTATTTATCTAATTTTACTATAACACATTAGCTTCCTGCTGTCAACCGATTGGGAACGAACGGCGGTTTTTAAGGAACAAACGTTACATTTTTGTAATCATTACAAAATGCTATCATGATAGCATTTTATGTGTGCATGTTTGTGTAGTCTCTTTTGAGCCAAAAAATAAGGCTACCTGCTGTAGCCTTATTTTTGTAGCATTTTTTGAACTATTGTCAAGTTGCCAGCTGTTTTTAGGGATTAAGCAGGTTGTGCCCTATTTTTCAATTTCTTCATTAAGAATATCCATATCGTCTCCCGGTATGTATATTTGACATGGTGAAACTCTAGCTACTTCAAGTACATACTGCAACAAATATTCACAAGCTTCCGCTCTGCTTTTTTCCTCGCTTGTGTAATCTAACAGTCGCTCCCCTTCAAACTGAAAATTCACCGTTTCTCCATTTACATCAAAGACACAATCCCAAGCCGTGCCCCGCAGCTCTGATATTTGACTGATATGATGATGACTGTACTTTGGTTTTAACTTTTGAGCTTCATCGTAAAAATAAACAAGTTTGTTATATTGCTGTTCAGTCAAAATTTTAAAATGAGCTGTTTTTGTAAAATCCAAACTCATTGTTTTTTGACGTTCCCGAAACAATTCCATTTTCATATTGTCATCGCCTATTTCAGGAATCATTTGTTTGCTTCCAAAGCTTATGACCATTAACCTATTATTATAAATAGAAACTTTATAAGCTTCTTGGGTACCTCCCAGTCCCTCCAAAGTAAACGCATATTTAGGATTTAGAAAATAAACCGCTACGGCAATTAAAATAATTAAAAGCGTTACTAAGATAATAATTATTCTCCATCTTTTCATATTTACACCTCTTAACCAATCGGAGGATTGTTTTGCGTGCCGTCTATGTTGCTTGTCCTGTCCGGCAGGGCGGAGTAATTCACTCCGCCTTGCTTTCTTCTCTAGTATAGCGAACTGTCGACTTATGTTCCGCTTTAGAAAAAACCATAACTATCAATTAACCACGGTTCCTCTGCAGTTCTTTTAGACAAATAATATCTCCAAGTATACATACCATCACTTTGAGGTTGGCTATTCTTATATTGAACAACATATATTACATCATAAACCATCACCTCCGCATTGCCCGAAAACATTTTTGAATAATCGTTCGTTTCTTTATCAAGCGGTTTTAACTCAATAATTTTTATACTTTCCAAATGATCCAGTTCATTTTTTTCAAAATCCCATTCTTTTGAACGTAATGTCTCTTTAATTTTAGGTACATTCTTTTGATTTATCATTTTAAAATGTTCGTATAGCATTTCTTCAGCACTTAAATTCACCAGGTTGGTTTGATAAACTGTTAAATCTTGTTTCTTATAATCAGTAAAGAATTTTATGAAAACAAAAACTAAAAGAACAACAGCCAGAAAGCCACCTATTGCAATAATAGTCCTCTTCCCAAACACTCAAACCACCATCCCATCTTTTATAACAACTATCGTCAAAGGTATAAACACCAAATTCTTTATCATGCTTCTCGCTTTCCCTTTAATAACCAATTATATTAATCATTTCATCCAATTACACTATAACACATTAGATTCCTGCTGTCAACTGAGTGGGAACGAACGGCGGTTTTTGTGGAACAAACGTTACATTTTTATAATCATTACAAAATGCTATCATGATAGCATTTTGTTTTTTGTACGAAATCTTGAGCATAGCGGTCGTTCATGTTTAAAAAAGAAAAGCAGAGCTTTTGCTCTGCCACTTATTCTCCTGGCCAGACTTTCACAATCGCGCCATCCGTTTTACTGATTGCGACACTATAGCTATCGCCCAGTGCTTCTACTTCTTTGGGTACTCTGGATACAATAAAAACATTTTCAGCGGAAATTTCAGATACAATAAACATTGTGTCCTTTAACACTTCTTCACCATAAACCGATGCAAGAACTGTGTTGCCTATCTTAAGCGCAAGTTCTTCGTCAATAGAAACCGTTTGCGCTCCGGCTTTGTTTTCAAAGTCTATGGAGTATGGCAATTCGCCCCAGAATTCTCCCTCATCTTTATATTTGTCGTAATGTGCAGATTGGTTTTCCTCTATATCGGAATGTGCGCATCCAAATATAAAGAAGATAGCAAGTAAACATAAAAGGCATACACCTGTTTTTTTCATAGTTTTCTCCTCTCTTTACAGCACCTCATTCTATGCAAGGCGTGGCTCATCGGAACGAATAGGTTATATCCAATCCTTTATATTTTGTCTTTTCCTTAAAAATTTGTTCTTTGGAATTTTGGATGTCTATGATTATTTTGT
The DNA here is from genome assembly GCA_017410375.1 of Clostridia bacterium. Taxonomy (NCBI): domain Bacteria; kingdom Bacillati; phylum Bacillota; class Clostridia; species Clostridia bacterium. The sequence goes on from JAFQQW010000036.1 coordinate 5,090, forward strand.
TGTTGTCTTTCCATTTCAGCGAAACTTCTGCATACCCGATATAAATATTTCCCGTGTCTTTATTTTCCAATGTTTCGCTCTTTTTCAGCACAGAAACATTATAGGAATATCTTGTTGTCGCACCGCCGTTATGCTGAAAAACGATGGCTTTCATTTGACCATCCGGCGAATAGACCGTTTCAATGATTGTATTGCTTCCCAAATCATTCTTAACGCTATCTGTTAATCTGCGAAATTCAGTATCACATTTATAAAACGCAAGTGCTATCAACAGAATCAAGCCACATATTAAAAAAATTGTTTTTTTCATATCTTCTCTCCAAAATCTACGCTTTTTGATTGCCTGCAATAGCGAAGCTATCAATCAAAACGCCGTTGATAGAATATCGGATATCTGTAGGCTACGTAATTATTTCGTCGGGGCGGTGAAAACAGTCGCCAGATGCTTTTCCTCATTCCAATGCACGGTGTACCCCAAATTTTCAGAGAGAAAACGCAAAGGAACATATGTTTTGTCGTTAATCAACCGAGCGGGCACATCCATAATTTCAGCTTCACCATTCACGGTTGCCTTTACATTATCAATGCCAAAAACAATCGTATTTTCTCCATTAGATACAGTTGCTGTCATAGTCTCTTCATCCCAAGTAATGGTATCTCCCATTTGTTCAAACAAGAAACGCATTGGCACTAATGTTCTATCATTTTCCGTGACCGGTGGCTGTTCAAAGCCAAGTAATGTACCGTTTAACTCTACATATGTATACTCCGGCCAATCCACTTTCATTTTATAATAGCCTGCTCCTTTTCCTGTTACTACTGTTGCGGTATATAAGTACCCATCGTTATACCAGGTATTTGAATCTGACATGTTTATAGCAGGATGATTATGGAAATATATCCCATCAAGCGAATACTTATCATCTCTGGTATAAACATTTGTTCGATCACTGGCATATGGATTAGGATTATGTTGACTTACCGTTGTTTCAAATTTGATAGGTTTTTCAAATATATTTTTACACCTCGCGGGAAAAACTTCGTAAGCATCTTCGGCCTTGCCTTTTATAACCGCTACGGTTTCCATCGTTTCAAAGTCTTTGGTTTTATAATAAGTATACTCCTTGCTTCCACCATCGCTTCTTTGTGTTAAATAATGAAATTCGTCATCAATTATCACGCAATCTGTCATCAAATAACCGGGAATAGATATGTTTTTTAACTCATTTTTCTTCTCGTCAAAAACACTATAATAACTTTGCTTACTAGATAACCACTCAACTTGAGAAAGAGACAACCAAGCAGAATACCTGGTGAACATGACATAATAGCCATTGAACCATCGCAGAACACCAGTATGTGTTTCTTTCGGCAAATGAGATGCTTCGAAATTAAATCCATCCTGCGAAAAATACCAGTCAGATTCATATTCACCGATACTAACATCTATCCCTCCAAATACAGATGCATATACAGCAAATTCTTTGCCTGTCCAATACCGATGCATTCTCGGTTTTATGTCTTTATCTGAAATAAACTCAATCGAATCATCCGCATAAACAGCAAATGTAAAATTAGAAACAATGATAAACATCAAAATAAACATAAGGATTTTTTTCATTTTATTAACCCCTCTATCTACAGTCTCGCACTTCAAATATATTTCGAGTTGCTCCAGCATCCCCATTTGATAAAATAACCACAAACTCAACTATTTTATTGTATTTGCAGGCAAGTCTACACTAAATGGCGACTGCATAATTTTTTGTTTCTTTTATTCGAGAACAAGCCGCTTACTTTTTCGATTCTCAAAATTAAGTTTTTTGCTAGATGGTAGATAGTATTAAAAATAAAATAGTAATTATTTCTATCAAAAATACACTATGAACCTTGTCAAAGTTCATTCTCATGCTCCGAATTATCCAATTACACTATAACACATTAGATTCCTGCTGTCAACCGAGCGGGAACGAACGGCGATTTTTGGGGAACAAACGTTATATTTTTGTAATCATTACAAAATGCTATCATGATATCATGATAGCATTTTTTTTTGGTGGTGGGAGGGGAAAAAGAAACCTTTGCGGAGGCGGTTTGCCTGTTTGCAAAGGTTTTTCAAAGTTTTCTCCAAAAAATTATTCAAAAATTTTCAAAGTTTTTCAAATGTTATTCAAAGATTATTCAAAGCTTTTTTACGTCCTTACTTTTTTGTTGGTTTCTTCGTTTTTTAAAGCTTTAAGAGGATGCCGGCTACGGCGCCGATTAAGATAAACACTATGGGGTGCATTTTTTTGAATTTATAGCTTGCAACGCCCAGCACGATAAAGAGCAGGAGCGGTTTTAACTGAAAAATGCCGTCCCACGCCCATGTGATATCTGCTTTTAAAACAGAAAGACGGAAAAGCTCGGAGCAAGCCACGATAATCAGCCCGGCTACAGCAGGACGGAGTCCGTAAAAGCCGTTTTCCACGAGGGTGGACTGTCTGAATTTTTGCAAAATTTTATAGACCAGTATTACAATTATAACTGAAGGGGTGACCAGTCCGACGGTGGCAAGAATTGCGCCCCACACACCGCCCGCGGAAAAGCCTGCATAGGTTGCCATATTTACACCGATGGGACCGGGTGTGGATTCGGCTACCGCAATCATATCCATAAGCTCTGCCTTGGTATACCAACCGTATTTTGTTAATTCAAACAAAAAGGGCAAGGTTGCCATACCGCCGCCGATGGCAAAAAGTCCGGTTTTGAAAAATTCCAAAAACAAAGTGATGTATGTCATTTTTCACGCACCACCCATCTTTTAAAGAGTATGCCTAAAATTGCCGCTGCAAACACAACAATGGCAGGCGAAACGGGCATAAAAATGGTGGACACGGTTGCAAAGAAAATTAAAAATGTAAACCAATCCTTTACGCCCTTTTTAATTAGAGTTACGATGGTTTTAAGCATGAGTCCCAAAACTGCAACACGGATACCTGCAAAGGCGTGGATTACATACGGATTATCCATAAATTTCATAAGCACTGCGGCAATGGCAATAATAATGATAACCGACGGTGTAATGACACCTAATGTTGTACAGATTGCACCCGGTATACCTTTTCGTTTCATACCCACAAAGGTTGCAACATTTACGGCAATGACGCCGGGTGTCATTTGTCCGATGGCATAATAATCGGTGATTTCTTCATCGGTGAGCCAGCCACGGCTTTCCACAAGTTCCCTCTGAATAATGGGGAGCATAGCATAGCCACCGCCAAAGGTGCAGGCACCGATACGGCAAAACACCCAGAATAAATACAAAAGCTCTTTCATATTATTACCTCAGATTATATACGCGTTTTGCGTTTCCAAATGTTTTTTCACAAAGCTCATCAAAAGAGATGCCCAAAATTTCCGCCGCTTTACGGGCAGTAAATTCCACCCGCGTGGGGTCGTTGCGCTTACCGCGGAACGGCTCGGGCGAGAGATAGGGCGAATCGGTTTCCACCAAAAGTCTGTCCAGGGGCACTTCTTTTAAAGCCTCTGGCAGATTTTTTGCATTTTTAAAGGTAAGTGAGCCGGAAAAAGAGATATAATAGCCCATTTTCACAAGCTCTCTTGCCATTTCGCTACTCCCCGAAAAGCAATGAATGATGGCATTTTCGGGGCGGTGTTCCTTTAAAATGGCTAAAGTGTCCCCATGGGCGTCCCGATTGTGCACGATAAGGGGCAAATGCAATTCGTTTGCCAGTTCAATGTGCTTGATAAAAGACATTTTCTGCACGTCGCGCGGACAATCATCCCAATAATAATCCAGACCGCTTTCGCCGATGGCGACCACCTTTTCGTGGGTTGCCAATGCACGGATTTTTTGCATGCCTTCTTCGGTACACTCCTCTGCAGAGCAGGGGTGCAAGCCCACCGCCGCATACACAAACGGCACTTTTTCGGCAATTTTTACCGCATCCTCCGAGCTTTCTAAGCTCGCACCCACATCCACAACGAATTTTACGCAAGAAGAAGTGATTTTTTCAATCACTTCTTCAAAATCGTCGTTGAATTGATCGTCGTCCAAATGTGCGTGCGAATCAAACAACTTATTATTTAACATACCTCGCTCCCGTTCTTGAATTCGGGGTCTAAGGTGGTGGTAACCGACAATTCTTCCCCGATTGCCGCGGATAAAATCATGCCCTTAGACTCGATGCTCATAATCTTTCTGGGCTTGAGGTTTGCGATAATCAGCACGTTTTTACCTGTCAGGTCTTCGGGCTTATACCACTTTTTGATGCCCGATACAATCACTCTTTCTTCATTTCCCACCTTGAGGTTGAATTTTAAGAGTTTATTGGCTTTCGGCACTTCTTCGCAGGAAAGAACTTTCGCTACACGCAAATCCATTTTTAAGAATTCATCAAATTCGATTTCTTCTTTGAATTCGGGATATTCGATTTGTTCTTCCTCGGGTTCTGCAGGATATTTTTCCGCTAAATAGCTTTGAATTTCTTCCATTTTCTTTGCTTCGTCCAGTCTCTGGAACAGGGCTACCGGCTCACCGGTTTTATCCCCTGCCTTGATTGCGACATCCAAATCGGAAACACCAATCTGTTGCGCGATTTTTTCAGCGGTTTCGGGCATGAAGGGCGCTAAAAGCGAAGCCGCAACGCGGATGGATTCTAAAAGGTTATACAAAACGGTACCCAGTCTTCCCTTTTGTGCTTCGTCTTTTGCCAGCGACCAGGGTGTGGTTTCGTCGATATATTTGTTGCTTCTGCGGAGCAGATTCCAGATTTCATCCAATGCATCTGCCACATGATAGGTATCCATTTTTTCCTGTACTTTCTGCACGGTTTCGTTCATGCAGGCAATCAGCTCGTCATCCAACGCGTCTTTCACATCGCCAGACTGAATTTCGCCGTCAAAGTACTTATTGTTCATGGCAACGGTACGGTTTACCAGGTTACCCAGTACATTTGCGAGGTCTGCATTATATTTGGAAATAATCATGTCATAGGTGATGTTACCATCATTGGCAAAGGGCATTTCGTGGAGCAGGTAATAACGAACCGCGTCTACACCGAACAAATCCACAAGGTCGTCTGCATAGATAACATTGCCCTTGGACTTACTCATTTTGTCGTTGGCAAACAACAGCCAGGGGTGACCTAACACCTGCTTCGGGAGCGGTAAATCCAGAGCCATTAACATAATGGGCCAGTAAATAGTATGGAAACGCAAAATATCCTTACCGATAACATGCACATCAGCAGGCCAGTATTTGTTAAACAACGCATCCGAGCCATCGGGGCTGTAGCCTAAAGCGGTGATATAGTTAGAAAGTGCGTCAATCCAAACATAAACCACATGCTTAGGATCAAAGTCTACCGGAACGCCCCAGGTAAAGGAGGTACGGGAAACACACAAATCCTGCAGACCCGGCTTTAAGAAGTTATTAACCATTTCATTCTTTCTGGATTCGGGCTGAATGAATTCGGGATGGGTTTCGATGTATTCCATCAATCTGTCCTGGTACTTGCTCATTTTAAAGAAGTATGCTTCTTCTTTAGCAAGCTCTACGTCTCTGCCACAATCGGGGCATTTGCCATCCTTTAACTGGCTTTCGGTAAAGAAGGTTTCACAGGGCACGCAGTACATACCCTCGTATTCACTCTTATAAATATCGCCCTGGTCATAGAATTTCTTGAAAATTTTCTGTACGGTTTTTTCGTGGTAGTCATCGGTGGTGCGGATGAACTTGTCATAGGTTGCACCCATTAAGTTCCAGATGTCTTTAATCTGCCCTGCCACGCCGTCCACATAGGTTTTGGGCGAAATGCCTGCTTCTTCTGCGATTTCCTGGATTTTGATGCCGTGTTCGTCGGTACCGGTTAAGAAATACACATCATAACCGCGGCTTCTTTTGTAACGGGCAATGGCATCGGTCAAAACCACCTCATAGGTGTTGCCCACATGGGGCTTACGGGAGGTGTATGCAATTGCCGTGGTAATATAAAATTTTTCACCATTCATGTTTTTATTCCTCTTTTCAAATTTTAAATGAATCCTTTAAGGTTACGGTTAAGTTAAACACAGGTTGCTTTGTATCCACTGTGAAATAACCGTTACGCATAAACTGATAGGTTGTGCCGGGCTTTGCATCCTTTAAATCCGCATCCATTTTGCAGTTTTTCAAAACGGTCATGGAATTGGGATTTAAGTTTTCCATAATATCGGTTTCGCCGTCCTCGCCCGAGGGGTTGGAGGTTAAGAACAGTCTGTCGTACATGTGTACATCTGCGGTGTGGCAGTTGCCTGCATCCACCCACTGGATGGTTCCCTTTACCTTTCTGCCGTCGGGGGAATTACCGCCTTTAGATGCCGGGTCATAGGTGCAAATCAGTTCTTGCACTTCACCGTCTTCGTCTTTTACAATTTCTTTAACCCGTACAAAGTATGCACCCTTTAAGCGCACTTCGTTGTCGGGGGTTAAGCGCTTATAGCCCTTAACGGGAACTTCCATAAAGTCATCTGCTTCAATGTAGATTTCTTTAGAGAAGGAAATGGATTTTTTGCCCATGGATTCGTCGTTGGGGTTTACATCCACTTCTAACCATTCTCTTTCACCGTCGGGATAGTTTTCAATGGTGACCTTCAAGGGATTGAATACTGCCATGGCACGGGGAGCTTTTTCGTTTAAAAATTCTCTTGCACAAGCCTCTAAAACACCGTAGTCCACAACAGAGTGTGCCTTTGCAACGCCTACGCGGTTTACAAAGTCAATCAGTGCTTCTGCAGGGTAGCCTCTTCTGCGCAAACCGCAGATGGTGGACATTCTCGGGTCATCCCAACCGTCTACAATGCCCTCTTTTACCAACTGTAAGCATTTTCTCTTACTGGTTAAGGTGTAGTTTAAGTTAAGACGTGCAAACTCAATCTGTCTGGAGGGCTGTTCAAATTCACATTCTTTCAATACCCAGTCATAAAGAGGTCTGTGATCTTCAAATTCCAAAGAGCAAAGGGAGTGGGTTACGCCCTCTGCGGTATCCGAAATGGGGTGTGCGAAATCGTACATGGGATATACGCACCACTTGTCCCCTGTTCTGTGGTGGGTTGCCTTGAGCACGCGGTAAATAATGGGGTCACGCATGTTGAGGTTACCCGATGCCATATCAATTTTTGCACGCAAAACCATAGAGCCGGTTTCAAATTCGCCGTTGGTCATGCGGGTAAAGAGGTCTAAATTTTCTTCCACACTTCTGTTTCTGTAGGGGCTTTCGATACCCGGGGTGGAAAAAGTGCCTCTGTATTCCCGCATCTGTTCGGGGGTTAATTCGCAAACATATGCCTTGCCCTTTTTGATAAGTTTAATCGCACATTCATGAATAATCGGGAAATAGTCGGAGGCATACAAAACCTTGTCCCACTTAAAGCCCAACCATTCAATGTCTTCCTTGATGGATTCTACATATTCCACATCTTCCTTGGTGGGGTTGGTGTCGTCTAAGCGGAGGTTACAGGTACCGCCGTATTTTTTAGCCATGGAAAAGTCGATGTTAATGGCTTTTACGTGGCCGATGTGCAGATAGCCGTTTGGCTCGGGCGGAAAACGGGTTTGTACACGGTTATACACCCCGTCCTCTAAATCCTTGTCAATGGCTTCTATAATAAAGTTTGTCATTTCTTCCATGGTTTAAATCTCCTTTACAAATCTGTCAAGTCTTTCGATTACTTTATCCTTGCCGAGTGCCGTTAAGATGCCGTGCAGGTCGGGGCTCTTCATTCTGCCGGTTACCGCAACACGAATCACCGAGCTGATATCGCCCACATGACCTTTAAAGCCCTCGGGATTTTGTTTGTATTCTTTTACTTCTCTTGCAAAGCCGAACTGCTCTGCCACATCCTTCAAGCCGTCAAACCAGACTTGCTTGTCTGCATTTTCGTCAAAGAAGGTTTTGTAATATTCCGCAACCGCCTTCATATCCTCCTTTTGGAGATTTTCGGGCAGTTCATATGCAGGCGCAAACAGTTCATCAAACATGTAAGAGAAAGTGTCTTTCACTTCACTCCATTTGCCGATGTCTTTTCTGGGCTTTTCGGGATTGCGGTCAAAGGCAAACAGCTTTGTGGTGTATGCCTTGTCCCTGTTCATCAGTTCAAACAGCTCTTGATCCTGTTCCTTTGCCCATTCTAAAGCCGCTTCGGTTACCTGCTCTGCAGTCCAACGGGAAATGACATTTTTGCAGATGTCGTTTAATTTCACCAAGTCAAACAAGCAACCCGAATTGCTCATTTTATTTAAGTTAAGCTGGAATTCTCTCCAGTCGGCTTTGGGATTTTGTTTTCTGAAATCTTCAAAATTGGAGTTTGCAAGGTTCATCAGGTATTCCATAACACCCTCTTTGGGATAACCCTGCTCGCCGTAGAACGAAACAGAAGCTTCGGGGTCTTTGCGCTTGGAAAGCTTTCTTTTTCCCCCGTCCTCTTCCTTCATGATGGGCGCGATATGTGCGTATTTGGGTGCTTTTAAGCCCATGCAATAGAAAAGCTGTAAGTGAATCGGCACCGACGAAATCCATTCGTCACCGCGGATAACATGTGTGGTACCCATTAATGTGTCGTCCACCGCGTGTGCAAAGTGGTAGGTGGGGATGCCGTCGGTTTTTAAGATAACCACATCCACTATATTTTCTGCAATTTCAATGTTTCCGCGGATTAAATCCTTGTAAGAAATTTTCTTATCGGGGCTACCCGGGGATTTTAAGCGGAGTACATACGGAATGCCTGCATCAATCTTTTCTTTGATTTGCTCAAAAGTCAGATTACGGCATTTTGCGTATGTGCCGTGATAGCCGGGCAAATCCTTTTTTTCTTCCTGCTCAGCACGAATGGCGGAAATTTCTTCTTCGGTGCAGAAGCACGGGTATGCCAAGCCCTTTTCGACCAGGTCTTTTGCAAATGTCTGATAGATTTCACCGCGCTCGGACTGGAGGTATGTGCCGTAATTCCCTTTCTGAGTATCCTTTGCCACAAATCCCTCGTCAGGCGTTACGCCAAAGTAATTCAAGCCGTCGATAATACCGCTTACGCCGTCTTCCACTTCGCGCTTTTTGTCGGTATCTTCAATACGGAGGATAAACACGCCGCCGCTCTGGTGCGCCATCCGCTCGGAAATGAGTGCCGCATACAGACCGCCAATATGCAAAAAGCCTGTGGGCGACGGAGCAAAACGGGTTACCTTTGCACCCTCGGGTAAATTCCGCTTGGGATAAGCTTTAAAATAGTCTGCCGTTGTTTTGGTGATATGCGGAAACAACAGCTGTGCCAAATCGGTGTAATTCATGTTTTTTCTCCTTTTTATATCTGAAATTTCTTATTAAATATGCAAAGCATAAACTTAGACATCTTAGTATATCACAATTCAAAATAAATTTCAAGAAAAAGTACAAAAAAAGTGTGGGTTTTCCCACACTTTTTTCATTTTACCTTAATCTCTCTTTTCTTCAGCCTTGCGGAAATGAATTCGGAGAACAGGGTGTAGAGCACTACAAACATCGGCACACCGATAAACATACCCACAATGCCGAACAATCCGCCGAACACGATAACCGCGAACACAACAAATACCGCGCGGATACCCATGGTATCGCCCATGAGCTTCGGGCCTAAGAAGTTTCCGTCAAACTGTTGCAGGATAATGATGAAAATCACAAACAGCAACGCGTGCCAGGGATGTACCAAAAGCAACAGCAATGCCGACGGAATGGCACCGATAAACGGACCAAAGAACGGGATGATGTTGGTCACACCCACAATCACCGAAATTAAAATTGCATATTCCATGTTCATAATCGCCATGAAAATATAGTTTAAAATACCAATAATGGTGGAGTCTACAATTTTTGCAATCAAAAATCCGCCAAAGGTTTTGTCTGTAAAACGCATTACATCAATGGTCTTGTCTGCATACTTTTCAGGCATCAGCGCATATGCTACGCGCTTGAAGCTATAGGCAAACCGTTCTTTGTCCCATAGAAAATAGATGGAAACCACAAGACCCAGCAATGCATTTTTAAGACCTGTAGAGGCATTTAAAATCACTGCAACCGTTTTGCCGAGCATATCATTTAAATTGAATTCTGCCGCCAGCTGCTTACCAAGCTCTGTAACGGTATCAAACACATCCTGATAAGACAGCTCGTACCGTCTCAGGTATTTATAGGCAAGCCGTTGTGCACTGTCGGAGGCTGTTTCAATATACCCCGGAAGCAGTTTGATGAACTCAGAAATCGCATTTGCCACCTGCGGAATAACCAGATAGAAGAACAACGAAGCCACCGCAAAGAAAATCACATAGGTTAAAATCATCGAAATGACTTTCACTGCTTTTTGGGGCAGATGTTTTCCTTTTTTAGTCTTTCGGGAAAGCCCTTTTTGCAAAAGCTTGTAGGGATAATTCAGCACATACGCAAAGCAAAAACCCCAGATGAACGGTGAAAGCACACCCATGAGAAAGCCGAGCCAGTTTAAAACATCGTCTAAGTGCAAAACAAACACCACCAGCACCAAAGATGCCGCAATCACACCAAACGCACAAAGGGAAATTTTAATGTATTTATTTTCTTTCCAGCCACTCATAAAGCCTGCCTCCTTTCTTTAAATATAATAGTATCACACATTTATCCCCAAGTCAAACAAGTAAAACAAACTTAATCTAAATGTAATAATTACCCATTTTGTGTATTTTTACACGCTTTGACAATCGCTCTGTGAAAAAGCTGAATTGCAGGGGTTGCGTAGCGGTTCTGGTTCACATACAAAAAGGTAGTACGGGAGAAATCGCCAATATCTTTAAAGTAAATCTGCTCGGAAAAAAGGCCTTCCCAGGAAAAGACAGGCACGATTGCCGCGCCAAGTCCCATTTCGATGTAGGCACGCACATAAGACGGGTCATCCGTTTCAATGGCAATATTGGGCACAAATCCAAGCTTTTTACAGGTTTCTGTTGTGTAAAAATACTGACTTGCCGTTTTTTGCATGGTTATAAAGCGCAGAGAAGGCAAGCTTTGCGCTTGTCCGATATAATCCTTATGCACCGCAAGCATAAGCTTTTCTTCAATCAGCTTTGTGGCAGAAAAACCTGCCGGATACACCTGACCGTCCCCGATAATAACATCAAAGCTGTCTGCCTCGTGCGCTTTAAAATGCTTAATCTTAAAAGTCACATCCGGATATTGCTTCTTAAATTCACCAATGACCTTGGTTACAATACGACGATTGGTTAAAATGCAAATCCGTATTTCTCCGCGGATTTCGCCCCGGCTTTGTACTGCTTTTTTGGCATTTTCCAAAGAAAGCAGCGCCGTTTTTACACCGCGCAAGAAAATTTCCCCGTCGTCGCTTAAGCGGATACGGTTGGCAGTGCGCGTAAAAAGGGATACCCCAAGCCCTTTTTCCAGACGGTGTACGCTCTGGGAAATATTGGATGCGGGCACACTGTATTTTCTTGCGGTGGCAGAAAAACTCTCGGTTTGCGCCGCATCACAAAAATATTTTAACTGCAAAAGCTCCATTTAAATCACCTCATACGCATAGTATAGCATACTTTTTATCATATAGCAAGACTATTTAATTTCATGTTTTACAATGCAGTTAAAATATGGTATACTATATTTACAAACCAACCGGATTATGCTATACTTATTTTGAAAGGATGGGATATTATGCGTAAATTCGGAAGTTTGGTTTTAATTCTTGTGCTCGTGCTGAACTTAGTTGTTCCATGCATGATTTCTGCTGAAATCGCAGACATCATTGTAGACGATGTGGACGACGGTTTTTCCACCACCGGCTCCTGGAGAAAGGGCGGCAACAAGGCATGCCTGAACAGCAATTATATGGCAGCGAATAACACTGCTTCTACTGCAAAATGGAGCTTTAAAGTGCCCATGCAGGGCAATTACGATGTGTATATAAGATATCCCTGGTCTCCTGCAAGAAATGTCCCGGTGGAAATTTCCCAGGATGGCGGTGTGGTTGTGGGCAACAGCTTACAGCAGAATCAGGGTACCAACATCTGGCATTACTTGGGAAAATACTACTTCACTCCCGAAACAGACAGTTATGTAAAAATATCCTCCGAATACGCAAAAGACTGCACCGCGGATGCCATTAAGGTTGTGTATTCCGATTCGCAGACCGAGTCTGTGGAAAAAAGCAACAAGCAGGCATGGGAACGCATGCTGTCTTTGTCGGTGATGATGAAAATTCACAATTCTCGTCTTTACATAAACGGCAGAGAGCAGATTTCGGATGTGGCACCTACCGTTATAAACGGCAGAACCTTTTTACCGCTTCGCATTATCGGCGAGGGCTTGGGCGGCACTGTTTCTTATGATGACGCAACCGAAACCGTAACGGTTGTGCGGAATGGGAAAACAGTCAATCTTACCATCGGTGTGCCTGCGGTTACAATCGACGGAAGCACTTCCAAAATTGATGCGGCGCCCTTTATCGAAAACGGCAGAACACTCGTTCCCGTCCGTGCCATTGCCGAAGGGTTTGGTATGCATGTACATTACGATAACGGTCTGATTTTAATTACCGAGGACGAAATTGATACAGCACATCAGGCAAACATCATCTGCGATATGCATAAGGTGTTTGATTATATTCCACAAATCCCTGCAAACACCATTCTTGTGGAGGCAGAATCTTTTGAGAATCTTGGCGGTTGGGTACGCGACCAACAGTCTATGGATTTAATGGGCTCAACCTATCTTATGGCACATGGCTTAGGCACGCCCGTACAAAATGCGACCACCGTTTTCAACGCGGAAAACGGTGGAGATTACCGCATGTGGGTGCGCACCAAGAACTGGACTGAATTTTTCGGTACAGAGGGTGCACCCGGACAGTTCCAGATTTCCTTAAACAGCAAAACAAAAAACACCGTTTTCGGCCTCGAGGGCGAGGACTGGTACTGGCAGGATGGCGGCACCGTTACATTAAAACGCGGTTTCAATCTGCTGGAGCTTAAGGATTTAACCGGCTTTAACGGCAGATGTGATGCCATACTGTTTACCACTGACTTAAATTATAAGCCCATTGATGGTGGCTACGAGCTTGCAGCATTCAGAGATGCCTTACGGAACGACCAGATTGTTGACAAAGGGCATTTTGACTTAGTTGTTATTGGCGGCGGTGTTGCAGGTGCCTGCCTTTCGGTAGGTGCGGCACGGCAGGGGTTAAAGGTTGCCCTCATTCAGGACAGACCCGTAATCGGCGGCAACAGCAGTTCTGAAGTTCGTGTATCCATCTCGGGAGAAGGCAATTTTCAGCCGTACCCCTTTATCGGCAATCTTGTAAATGAATTTAAGTCCTCCAACAAAAACAATTTTGTGAAAAACGAGCCGAATGTTACCTCTTTCTTAAATTACCATGCAGATGAGGTGGATGTTCGGGCAGATAAATCCATTGAAGCGGTTTATGCCACCGACACGGTGCTTGGCGGAACCATTAAGGTTTCGGGCGATTTATTTGCCGACTGCACGGGTGACGGCACCATCGGCTACATTGCAGGTGCAGATTACGAAAGTAAATCGGAAGGCATTATGGGCGCTTCCAATATGTGGGGTGCAAAGGATGCAGGCTACGAAGTAGCCTTCCCCGAAATCGAGTGGGGCTTTGATTTAACAGACGTCAATTTCCCCGGAAGAACCGCCAAAACCGATGCAGAGGTTTTAAACAGCATTGGTAAATGGTACTGGGAATCGGGCATGTTCATGGACAACGCCATTGATGCAGAGCGGGTACGCGACAACAATCTTCTGGGCATGTTCAGCGCATGGAACACCTTTAAAAATGTGGATAAGCGCATGGCAAATTATGAACTGAAAAGTGCGACCTACATCACAGGCAAAAGAGAATCCAGAAGACTGATGGGGGATGTGATTCTGCACACCACAGACATTTACAAAGAAACCCAATTTGAGGATGGACTGGTTCCCTGCACCTGGACGGTTGACCTGCATTATGCAGACCCTGCAAAAGACATGGATAAATTAGAGCATCCGTTTATCACCTACTGTATTCAGGTGCCGTACAGCAAGCCCTACTGGCTTCCTTACAGAACGCTGTATTCCAGAAATATCCCCAACCTGTTTATGGCAGGCAGAGATATTTCGGTGACCCATGACGCGTTAGGTGCAACCCGTGTGCAGATGACCACCGGTATGATGGGCGAGGTTGTAGCAATGGCGGCAGTTATCTGCAAAAAATACAACTGTCTGCCCCGTGAGGTGTACACCGAGCATTTAGATGAGTTAATACAAATGGCAAAAACAAGTTTATATTAAGAAAGGAATTAAAAAACATGGCAGAATTCTTAGAAATTATTATGATTGTAAGCTTTGGCGCTTCCTGGCCTATGAATGTGATGAAGTCTTACAAGGCACGCACCACCAAAGGAAAGAGTCTGGCATTTTTGTGCCTGATTCTGTTTGGCTACATTGCAGGCATTGCGTCCAAGCTGATTAACGAGAGCTACATGGCACAGTTTGCCTCCAAATGGTATGTGCTGTTCTTCTACGTTTTAAACTTTGTGATGGTTGGTGCGGATTTACTTCTCTATATCCGTAATTACCGTCTGGACAAGAAAGGAGCACAATAATGCAAATAGCCAAGGACTTAAAATACAGCACATACGACGCTTGTCTTTTAGATATTTACAGTCCCGAGCAGGAAACAAATGACGTGTTTTTGTATTTCCACGGCGGCGGATTGGAAAACGGCGACAAAAGAGACATTCGTTTTCACGGTGACCTGGTGGAAAAGGGTGTGATTCTGGCAACTGCCAATTACAGAATGTACCCCGATGCAAAATTCCCCGACTTTTTGGAGGATGCGGCACAGGCAGTCGCTTTCCTGCAAAAGCGATACCCGAACAAACGTTTGTTTGTAGGCGGAAGCTCGGCAGGCGGTTATATATCCATGATGCTTTGCTTTGACGACAGATATTTACTGCAGGCGGGTGTAAAGCCCGATTCTGTTGCAGGATATGTGCATGATGCAGGTCAGCCCACCACCCACTTCAATGTGTTGCGCGAAAGAGGACTTGACACACAGCGCCTGATTATTGATGAAGCCGCGCCTGCTTATTTTGTGGGCTTGAAGGAAAAGTGTCCGCCCATGCTGATTTTTGTAGCAGACAACGATATGCATTGCCGTTTAGAGCAAACGCAGATGCTTTGCAAAACCTTAGAGCATTACAAATTGGGTTATGAATTAAAGCTGATGCATAGCCGACATTGCGGATACGTCAACAAGCAGGAAGAGGACGGCAGATACCTCTATGCAGATCTTTTATACGATTTCTTTAAAAAAAGGAATGTAAAAAAAGTCCGGATCGCAAAAACGCGAGTATAAAGGCGAACAAAGTTTGTGCAAACGCACGAGAAAGACACAAAATGAAGAAAACACGCAAAATTTTGCGCGTTTTCTTTTGATAAATGCGTTTTTGCTATGA
>JAFQQW010000037.1 GCA_017410375.1 Clostridia bacterium
TGTACAAACTTACAAGAACGACACCAAATGAAGAAAACACGCAAAGTTTTGCGTGTTTTCTTTTGATAAATGCGTTTTTGCTATGAACAAACTTCGCCTCTCGACGTACCTTTGTACGCCTTCGGGTAACCCCAAACCGCGATGCAACACGGTTTGGGCTCAGTTTGTCCATTCCAAACATTTTTTCCTATTCCCTAAAAAAGGGCTGTAATAAATTTACAGCCCCTTTTACTCCTTTTTTCTGTACTGACCGGGCGTTTTTCCTGTTTCCTCTTTAAAAATTTTAATGAAATAGCTGCTGCTTTCAAATCCGCAGTATTTACCCACATCTTCAATGGCATACTCACTGTAGCGGAGCATGTGCCTGGCTTTTCGGATGCGGATTTTCTTTAAGGTCTGCATAATGCTTTCGCCTGTTTCTCTTGTGTAGGCATGACACAAGCTGTATTTATTATAATGTACCTTTTCTGCGATTTTTTCTAAGGTCAGATTTTTGGAAAAATCCCGCTCCAGAACATTACAAACCTGTTCTGCTAATGTTTGATTGCTGTTTTGGATGGCGCACAAAAGCTCTGTCATCCACAAATTGGTGTGTGCAGACCGTAATGCCGCATTGCCTGCAGAGCAACATATTTCCCAAAGCTGTCTTGCAGATTGTTGTAAAAAAGATGGACAGTCAAATACCAAGTAGTTTCCGATTTTAAAAGCATCTAATAAATTTTCTCCACCCCGAAAGCTGACCCAACCTGTGTATAAATCTCCGTTTACACCTTTGTATTTGTGTGGTTTTAATCTCCGTGAAAAAAAGCATTGTCCTTCTTTCAAAATCTGTGAGCCTTCGGGTGTTTCTACCAGACATTCTCCCTTATTCACCCACAAAAACTGATTGACTTCAAAACCGCTCGGGCGGTCTAAAACACCTTGTTTGAAGTTTAGTCCAATGGTCACCGGCATCACCGAAAGCGAGGCATCCTTTTTAATTTCCACATAGCTATGTAACATTTTAGCAACATCCTTATATTATTTTTAAGTTTTTTTCATTGACATCTGGTTTTTTCTACAATATAATTATATCAAGAAAGACAATTTTGTCAAGAGAAAAAAGGAGAGATGAATCATGGAAAAAGTAAGATTTGGTTTAATCGGCTGCGGCGGCAGAATGAATTGCCATTTACAGGGTTTGGAAGCCTTAGACAACATTGAGGTTGTAGCAGTTGCCGACCCCATTCCGGAACGTGCAGAGGCTGCGGCAAAGCGCATGGGTGCAAAGCGCATCTATAAAAACCATACCGAACTTTTTGACAACGAAAGTAAGGAAACTTTAGATGCTTTAATCATCGCGGTAGAACCAACCGCACATACAGACATTGAAGAAAGAGCTATCGAAATGGATTTACCCTTTATTGTGGAAAAGCCCATGACCCTCGATTTAGAGCAGGCAGACAGAATTGAAAAAGCAATCAAAGAAAAGAATCTGATCACTTCTGTTGGTTTGCAGGACAGATATTTAAATCTTATGGATATTGTAAAAGAAGAACTTTCGAAATACAAGCCCGGCTGTGTGGTACACGGCAGATGGGCAGGCGGTATCCCCGGTGTTTGGTGGTGGCAGAAAAAATCCACCTGCGGCGGTCAGCTGATTGAACAAAACATTCATCTTTTAGACGGCTTGCGTTATCTGTTTGGCGAAGCAAAATCAATTTATGCGGTAAACAGCCGCGGTATTGTTGAACCCGGTGTAACTGCTAAACCCGAATATGATACCGATGACTATTCCGTTTGCTTAATTACTTTTGCAAACAATGTAACTGCAACCCTTACAAGCTCCTGCTATTCCAGAGGCGTTCGTCCCTCCTGCGGTTTGCACATTACCTTGCCTGAAGTGGTTATTGACTATCATTTAAGAAACAATGTTACCTTGGAATATGCAGACAGAACCATTGACTACAAGAGAAACCATGAACAGACCGACAATCTGGACAAGGCATTTGTAGATGCTGTTTTGACCGGTGACCGTTCAGGTATCCGCTCAGATTACAGCGATGCTTTAAAATCCTTAAAGCTTTGCTTTGCGGCAGAAGAATCCATGGCAACCGGCAAACCCATTTTTTTTGAATAAGGAGGATTTTTAGTTATGCGTATTTGTATTCCCGTACCCTGCTTTTTCGGCAAGCTTGATTTTTGTGACGGTATCCGTAAAATCGGTGAACTGGGCTTTGATGCGGCAGAAACCTATAACTGGAAAAGCCTGGATTTAGAGGCTGTAAAAAACACCTGCGAAGAAACAGGTGTAGAGCTTTTAAGCATGTGCACCACAGAATTTAACATGACCAATCCCGAAAAGAGAAAGGACTGGCTGGAAGGCTTAAAAGAAAGCTGTGAAGCGGCAAACAAGGTTGGCGCAAAGCGTCTGATTACCCAGGTTGGTGCAGATACCGGTGAAGAAAGAGCCAAACAGCATGAAAGTATTGTTACCGCTTTGAAAGAAGCAAAACCCATTTTAGATGCTACGGGCGTTACCATCATGATTGAACCTTTAAATACTTATTTCAATCATCCGGGTTATTATCTCTGGTCTGCTTTAGAGGGCTTTGACATTATCCGCGAGGTAGACCATCCGCTGGTTAAGGTTGTGTATGATATTTATCATCAGCAGATTATGGAAGGTAACATCATTCCTGCCGTAACCAACAACTTAGATTGCATTGCACATCTGCATTCTGCAGGACATCCCGGCAGACATGAGCTTCAGTTTGGTGAAAATGATTACCATGTCATCATGAAAGCCATTGATGAAGCAGGCTATACCGGTGCAATGGGCTTGGAATACGGTCCGACCATGGACCCTGTGGAAAGCTTGCAGGAATTCAAACGAATTTATATGAAATAATTTTATTTGTAACGGGACAGAATCTTTTGAAAATTCTGCCCCGTTTTTTATATGTTCTATGCAGGGCGAAGAATCTCCTTTAAAGATTACATTGACAAAATCTGCAGTTCATGATATACTATTTGCAGAAACAAAGGAGCGGTTTGTTATGGAAAATCAGTTAAAAAAATCATTCTTCGGCTATTCCAAAAAAAAGGTTTTGTCCTTCATCGGAGAAATGGATACCAATTACTGGGAAAAATTAAAAGCCTATCAGGATGAAGCAGAAGAAAAATATAAAGCATTGGAAAATGAAAAAACTGAGCTGGAGCAAAAAGTTCTGAAGCTTGAACAAAAAATTGCCGAGCTGGAAAAGGAAAAAGAAACACTGAAGAATAAAAGCGACGATGTTTCGGCTGTTTTTGTGGATGCAAAGCATTTTGCAGACGATTTAAAGGAAAAAACAAAAGCAGAAGAACAGGAAATGCATCAGAAATTGCAGGCAGCTTACGATGAGCAGGCAGCACGTCTTTTATGCTTCCAAAAAGAAATTAATTCCATTAAACAATCTATCCGCGAATCTCTTTCTGCAATTGATAAGGAGCTTTCAAAAAAACACACATTCTGCAAGGATACAAAGCTGAAATTCAATGCAGAGCTTTCTCTGAACAAAACTTTCCGTTTAGCAGAAAATAAATAAAATTTAAGAATCTGTTTTTTAAGCAGATTCTTCTTTTTTAGGAGAATATCATGATAAAACATCCTTTTCCGCCTCTTTTTGATAAAAATTCAACCATTTTAATATTGGGAAGCTTTCCCTCTGTCAAATCCCGCGCACAAAACTTTTTTTACGGACATCCGCAAAACCGTTTCTGGAAGGTTTTGGCTTTGGTTTTTGAAGATGCTTTGCCAAAAACCATCCCTGAAAAACGTGCTTTTTTATTCAAACACAATATCGCACTCTGGGATGTTATAGGTGCCTGTGACATCACGGGCAGTGCTGACAGTACCATTAAAAATGCAACTGCCAATGACCTGACAGAAATTTTAAATTCTGCTCCTATTAAACAAATTTATGTAAACGGTAAAACGGCTCTTAAATATTATGACAAATATACAAAGCCTCTTTTAAAGAAAGAAGCAATCTGTTTGCCATCCACATCTCCTGCAAATGCAGCCTTTACATTAGAAAAACTGGTACAAAAATGGTCAATCATTCGTTCTTGACATTTTACATGCTTTTTAATATAATAAAATTAACAAAAAATAACAAAATGAGGTAAAAAAATGAAAAATTGTATCATTGCACAATCCGGCGGACCGACTGCAGCAATCAATGCAACCTTAGCAGGTGTAATCAAAGGCGCATTACAGTCCTCTGAAATTGATAAGGTTTATGGTTCAGTAAACGGCGTAAACGGCATTTTGAATGACAAAATTTTAGAATTGAATCCGATTTTTGAGCAGGAAGAAAATTTAAAATTACTGATTCAGACACCTTCTTCTTATTTAGGTTCGTGTCGCTTTAAACTTCCCTTGTATACCGAGGACGAAACTTTATACAAAACCATTTTTTCTGCCTTTGAAAAATATAATATCGGTTTCTTTTTCTACATTGGCGGAAACGATTCTATGGACACAGTAGATAAATTAAACGATTACGCACTGTATAAAAACTCGGATGTGAAAATTATGGGTGTGCCCAAAACGGTGGACAATGATTTGCCGGTTACCGATCACACGCCGGGCTTTGGCTCTGCCGCAAAATATATTGCAACAACTGTAAAAGAAGTATCTGTTGATGCTTCGGTTTATGATTTAAAATCTGTATTAATCGTGGAAATGATGGGAAGAAATGCAGGCTGGCTTACTGCTGCTTCTGCGCTTGCAAGAACAGATGAATTACCTGCACCCCACCTGATTTATCTTCCTGAAAACGAATTTGACAATGCTTCTTTTTTGGCTGATGTAAAAGAAAAGGTTGAACAATACGGAAACATTATTGTTTGTGTTTCAGAGGGTATTCATTATAAAGACGGTACATATGTCTGTGAAAGTGTAAGCTCGGGTCTTACTGATGTGTTTAACCACAAGCAGTTAAGCGGAACTGCAAAATATTTAGAAGGCTTAGTACGTGAAAAATTAGGTTATAAAGCACGCGGTGTGGAATTAAATGTGTGTCAGCGCTGTGCATCGCACTTGCCCTCAAAAACAGACCTTGATGAATCGGTTGCCATCGGCTGTGCCGCCGTTTCCTTTGCTCTGCAGGGAAAAAGCGGTGAAATGATGGTGTTTAAGAGAATCTCTGACAAACCTTACAGCTATGAAATTCAATCGGTTTGTATTAAGGAAGTCGCAAATTTAGAAAAATGTATTCCTTCAGAATGGATTACAAATAATGATGTAAAAGCAGAAGTGATTGATTACATTCTGCCTCTGATTCAGGGCGAGCAGGACATTTTATACAAAGATGGGTTACCTGTCCACTTGACACGTCCTTTAAAATAAGGAGTTTTTATGAATTTCGGAAAAGCTAAAAAAATACTGATTTTTTTGTTTTTATTTATTAATATTTTTCTGATTTTCCTGCTGGCAGGCCATCCGGGACGCTATTCTCTGCAAAAAGAATCGGTTTTAAATACCATTGAAATTGCAAAGCGGAATCATGTAACCGTTTCTGCCGATATTCTTCCTTACACATACACAAAGCTGGATACTTTAACTCTTTATAATCCTTTAGTGGATAAAAAGACATTTTCACAAGCTTTTAAAGGTGTAACCTATGAAAAAGACGGTACTTTTTCTCTTCCCGTAAATCAGAGCCTTGAAAAAATGTCTGCAGATTCTGTTTTACATTATTTAAATAAAAACGGATTTGGCATTTATCAGCTTTCCCATGTACAAACGGTTCATAACCCTGTAACAAATGAGAAAATTTATACTTATACGCAAAAATATAATTCTTATATAATCAGCGGTGCAACGATTTTAGTGTATGCAAACGGTAAAACCTTAACAAAAATTAAAGGTAATATTTACGAAATTACAAACAAGGATAAATCAGATTACAATATTTTATCACCTCTTCAGATTATCATTTCTTTCTCCAATGATGCTTCTTCTTTTTCAAAAAAAGCAACCATTAAAGAAATCAGTCAATCCTATTACATTCCTTTGGAAGCAAAAAGTTATAAAAATATCACGGCAGTTCCTTGTTATATTTTAAGAGTCAATAAAAATTTATTTTATTATGATGCCATTCAAAATACCTTTTTGTATTCGGTTACCAATGAAGGTGTTTTAATTGAAGATATCATTCAGGCTTTTCAGCTCATTTAAATTTAAAAAATCCTGCATTTTTTGTGCAGGATTTTTTTGAACTTAAAAATACAAAAAATGCTCTCACGCAAAAAAACGCGGTTATTTTGAAAGTTTCTCTTTACTTATGTAAAAAAGTATGTTATAATATATAATGTATTTAAAGGTTGTTTTTACGCGTTAAGAAAAAAGAAGGGAGTTTTTAGGAGATGGATTTCAACGACAAAACCTGGAGTGAAATCAAACAGCAAATTTCAGAATCCGATATTATCAAATCCTTTCAATATGAAACATGGATCAGACCGATTGAAAGAGTTTGTTTTAAAGATAAAATTTTATATATCTGGGCACCCAGTCCTGTAGCCGTAAAGGCGATTCAGAATAATTATACCGAAATCATCAGAGATTATGCTTCAAGAGTTACCAACAAATTATATGAAATTCATGTTCTGGATCCGAATGAAAACTTACCTGCATCCGATGCACCTGCACTGCATCAGAATCCCGCAAACAATTTATATAAGGAAAGCAATTTGAATCCAAAATATACCTTTGATAAGTTTGTAGTAGGTTCTTCAAACAAAATGGCACATGCTTATTCGTTGCTGGTTGCGGAAATGCCCGGCTCCCAAGGGTATAACCCCTTATTCATTTACGGGGGACCCGGACTTGGTAAAACACACTTAAGTCAGGCAATCGGTCACTTCATGAAAACCAATAACCCTTCCGCAAACATCATTTATGTGCCTGCGGAAACCTATACAAACGAATACATACGTTCTCTGCAAAACCGCACCACCGAGCAATTCAGAGAAAAATACAGAAAAGCAGATTTACTGATTGTGGATGATATCCAGTTCATTTCGGGTAAGGAAGCAACCATTACGGAATTTTTCCACACCTTTAATGAATTGTATCAGAACAACAAGCAGATTGTACTGACCTCAGACAGAGCACCGAAAAAAATCCAGAATATTGATGAACGTCTGGTTTCCCGCTTTATGTCGGGTATGACTTGTGATATTACAAAGCCGGACTATGAAACCAGATATGCAATTTTAAAAAATAATTCTGCCGCAGCCGATGTAGTTTTAACCAATGAAGTCATTCACTATATTGCAGAGCATGTAAAATCCAATGTAAGAGAATTGGAAGGTGCTTTAAATAAAATTGTGGCTTATGAAAAGCTGAAAATCGAGCCGGTAACCATGGAGGTTGCAGAAAGAATTCTGCAGGATTACATTTTTTCCGAGCTGGATAAAAACATCACCCATGATGTGGTAAAGGAAGAAGTTGCCGAGTATTTCGGCATTACGGTAGATGACATCATGAGCGATAAAAAAGTAAAAAATATTGCAGAGGCAAGACAGGTGGCCATGTTTATTTCCTTTAATAAAGTCAAAAATACAAATGTGACTTTAGTGGCAAAGGAATATGGTAAACACCACTCCACCATTTCCCATGCTGTAGAAAAAATCAATCATTTGATGGGTAAGGACGAAGAAATCTCTTCAGCAGTAAGAGATATTATAAGCAAGCTGACCGAATCTTAAAATTTAAATGTACAAAATTATCCGCAAGGTGTACAACTTTATCCGCAGGAATCCGCATTGTACTTTTTGTCGAAAAATGGTAAAATTGGTACACCAATTATTGGAAAGCCTGTCCACATAAAAAAAGGCTTGCTTAAAAGGTTTGATTCAGTTATCCGCGGAATTCACAGATATAATAATATAGAGTACTAATAAATAAAGATTTATATTATTGTTTTCGCTTCGCGTTTTTAAATTTGTTTTGAAAAGAAAGTTGGAGATGCTATGAAATTTACATGTAACAGAGAAGATTTATTAAATGCCATCAACCGTGCAGAAAAGGCTGTCGCTGCAAAGCCTTTAGTGCAGGTTATGGAAGGTCTTTTAATTGAAACGGGACTGCATGAAGTAAAAATCACAGGTAATGATTTAACCATTGCCATTGAAGCGACTTTTGATGCAAACATTGAAGAAAGCGGCCGTCTTGTGGTCAATGCCAGAATGTTTTCCGAAATCATCCGCAAAACCGGTGACAGTGTAATTTCCTTTTCTGCCTCTAAAGAAAATTATAAAATCAAAATCACATCCGGTCTTTCGGTGTTTGAAATTGCAGGTCTTGAGCCGGACGAATTTCCTGCAGTCAATACCTTTGATGTGGATAAAAAAATTAAAATTGAATGTGCAACTTTGCGTTCTATGATTAAGCAGACGATTTTTGCTACATCTAAAGATGAAAAAATTCCTGTGCTTACAGGTATTCTGTTCAAGCCCGAGGGTGAGCTTTTATCTTTGATTGCAGTAGATAAATTCCGTTTTGCCATCCGCAGAGAAAAATATATGGAATGTGATGTGGAAAATCAGTTTGTTGTGCCCTTTAAAACTTTAAGTGAATTGCTTAAAATTTTAACAGATGAGGGGGAAGTGGAAATTTTCCCTGCTAAAAATTACATTCTGTTTTCCTTTGAAAACTGTAAAATTTTCTCCCGCTCCATTGAAGGAGAATATATTAAATATGAACATATCTTAAATATTCAGAATTCCATCCGTTTAAAGGCGAAGTCTGCAAAGCTTTTGCATACCTTTGAAAGAGTTTCTCCTTTAATTAATATGGAAACCATTAAAAGTCCTGTTAAAATCAAGCTGGAGGGTGACAATTTAATTATTGATTGTGTAACGCTTTCGGGTAAAGTACATGACGAGCTTACCGTTGAAAAAATGTGCGGCGGAGATCTGGAAATCGGCTTTAACAATCATTTTCTTTTGGATGCTTTCGGTGCTGTGGGCGATGATGAAATTATTTTAGAATTGTCTACACCGCAAAGTGCAATCAAAATGATGCCTGTACAGGGTGAACAGTTCTTATATCTGGTACAGCCGGTTATTTTAAAGAAATAATGATTATAAGACTCAGCGAAACCGTTAAAGTGGAAACAGAGGATATTCTTTGTGTGTTGGATATCGACTCGGTTACGGTCAAAAAAAGAGGGCAGGAAATTTTCAATATAAAAGAAGAAAGCATTGTATATTGCGATGAAGAGGAATTGCCCTTATCCTGCATCATGACCGAAGAACAGGGAAAAACAAAGCTTTATTTTTCGTCACTCAGCACTTCTGCGGTTTTAAGACATATAGAAGATTCTCATTTGGAAAGGAAGCCAAATAAAAATGCAGGTTGAAAAGCTATGTCTGCAGAATTTCAGAAATTATGAAAAAGCGGAAATTGAATTTTCCTCCGGCGTGAATCTGATTTACGGAAACAACGGTCATGGAAAAACCAATATTGCAGAGGCAGTTTATTTGTTTTCTGCCGCAAGAAGCCACCGCACCTCCAGAGAAAAGGATATGATTCGCTTAGGAGAAGACTATTTAAGGGCAAAGCTTTTTTATAAAACCGAAAGTCGGGATATGGAAGCAGAATTCCGCATTTTTAAGGATAAATCGCATTTTATTTCCAGAAATGGTGTGGAAAATATAAAAAACAGCGAATTTATCGGCTCTTTTTTGGCAGTCATGTTTTCACCAGAGGATTTTTCCTTTATTAAAGACGGTCCGGGTGAGAGAAGAAAATTTATGGATATTGCCATTTCTCAGCTAAAGCCTAATTATTTTAAGCTTTTGAGTGAATACAACCGCTATTTAAAAAGTAAAATGAAGGCACTTAAAAATCCGGCTTACCATGTGATGCTGGATGTATATAACGAGCATTTAGCCACTTTAGGTGCAAAAATTATGCTGTACAGAAATGCGTTTATTGAGGCATTAAAGCCAAAATTAAATCGTATCAATCAGGAAATCACATCTCTTCCCGATGAATTGATTTTAGAGTATCAGAGCTGTGTGCCTTTTACCTCAGATGAAGAAAAGCTTAAAAAAAGATTACTCCAGAAATTAGAAAGGGTAAGAAAAAGAGAGCTTTTTGATAAAATCTGTCACGCAGGTCTGCAAAAAGAGGATCTGGATTTTACCCTAAAGGATATCAAGCTTCGGGATTTTGGGTCGCAGGGACAAATCCGTACTGCAGTACTGGCTGTTAAAATGGCACAGGCAGAGTTGGTTGAAGAAAGCTACGGCGAATATCCCGTGCTGATATTGGATGATATTTTATCTGAGCTGGATGCTTCCAGAAGAAAATATCTTTTAAATGAAATTCGAGGTAAGCAAGTAATTATCACCGGTACCGACAAAGCAAATTTCGGCAAAAGAAAAGATACGAAACTGATTTATATAGAAAATGGAAAAATAAGATACGACAACATACAGGAAAAGGAGTAGTGATGAAATGGACCCGATTCAGAATCAGAATGAATACGGCGCGGAACAAATTCAGGTCTTAGAGGGATTAGAGGCTGTCCGCAAAAGACCCGGTATGTACATCGGCTCAACCTCAGAGCGCGGTTTACATCACCTGGTGTATGAAATTGTGGACAACGCAATTGACGAAGCACTGGCAGGATATTGTAAAAACATCTTAGTTAACATCAATCCCGACAATTCCATTACGGTAGAGGATGACGGCCGTGGTATTCCGACAGGTCTGCACCCGAAAATGGGCATTGATACCGTAGAAGTTGTATTTACCATTCTGCACGCAGGCGGTAAATTCGGCGGTGGCGGTTATAAAGTATCGGGCGGTCTGCACGGTGTAGGCGCGTCTGTTGTTAATGCGCTCTCCGAATGGTTAAAGGTTGAGGTTTATAAAGATGGTAAGCTCCATAAGCAGTCCTATCAGCGCGGTAAGCCGGACGGAAAGCTCACTATTGCAGGGGATACCGATAAGCACGGTACAAGAGTAGACTTTAAACCCGATGCCACCATTTTTGATACTACCGTTTTTGATTACGATACCCTTTTAAAGCGTTTAAGAGAGCAGGCTTTCTTAAACGGCGGTGTGCGTATTATCCTTAAAGATTTAAGAGAAGAAGCAGAGGGCAGAGAGGATGAACTGCACTTTGAGGGCGGTGTTGCATCCTTTGTTGAATTTATTAATGACGGCAGAGAAACTTTGCATGATGTTATCTCGTTCAGCGGTGAAAAGGATACCTATATGGTAGACATCGCGTTGCAGTACACCACCAATTACGATGAAAATATTTTAACCTTTGCCAATAATATCCGTACCACAGAAGGCGGTACTCATGAAGCCGGTTTTAAAAATGCGCTTCGTGATTTATTAAATGATTGGGCAAGAAGAAATAAGGTTTTAAAGGAAAAAGACAGAAATTTATCGGGCGACGATGTTTTGGAAGGTTTAGGGGCTGTTGTTTCGGTTAAATTGCAGGAAGCACAGTTTGAAGGGCAGACCAAAACAAAGCTTGGTAATGCGGAAATCCGTAAATTTGTCAGCGACATGATGCGTGAAAAGCTGGGCGATTTCTTAGAAGAAACCCCTGCGGTTGCACGGACCATTGTAGAAAAGAGTATAAAAGCGGCAGAAGCAAGAGAAGCGGCAAGAAAAGCAAGGGAAGCAACCAGAAAAACACCTTTGGGCTCCAGCACACTTCCCGGTAAGCTCACCGACTGTATTGTAAAAGACCCGACCATGACCGAAATTTACATTGTCGAGGGTGATTCTGCAGGCGGTTCTGCAAAAAATGGCAGAGACAGTAAATATCAGGCAATTTTACCGCTCTGGGGTAAAATGTTAAACGTAGAAAAGGCAAGAGCGGATAAGGTTTACGGGAACGATAAGTTAACTCCCGTTATCCAGGCACTCGGTACCGGTATTGGTGCAGATTTCAATATTGAAAGACTGCGTTATGATAAAGTCATTATTATGGCCGATGCCGACGTAGACGGTGCGCATATTCAGACCCTTCTTTTAACCTTCTTCTTCCGTTTTATGCGCGAGCTTGTAGAAACCGGACATGTATATTTGGCAAAACCGCCTCTTTATAAGCTCACAAGAGGTAAGAAAAGTCAGGTTGCATTCAGCGACGAGGAAAGAGATAAAATTTCCGAAGAATTCAAAGACGGTGATGAAAACGCAAAAGTGGACATCAGCCGTTACAAGGGTCTTGGTGAAATGAACCCCGAAGAGCTTTGGGAAACCACTATGGACCCGAAAAACAGAATTTTACTTAAGGTGACCTTAGAGGATGCGGAAAAGGCAGATCAGATTTTCAGCATCTTAATGGGTGATGAGGTAGAACCAAGAAGATTATTTATTGAAGAAAACGCGCAGTATGTAACCAACCTCGACGTTTAAGGAGTTTAGAAGAAAATGGCAAAAAATAAAAAATATGAAGATTCCCATTTTGAGGAATATTTAGATTCCCAGACTATTGTGGATGTTGACATCGAAAAGCGTATGCGTGAAGCGTTCATTGACTATGCCATGAGCGTTATCGTAAGCCGTGCGCTTCCGGATGTTCGGGACGGTTTAAAGCCGGTTCACAGAAGAATACTTTATGCAATGTATGATGACCATCTGACCCATGACAAGCCGTTCTTTAAGTCGGCAACCACGGTTGGTAACGTTATCGGTCGGTATCACCCCCACGGTGATGCCTCGGTTTATGATGCAATGGTAAGATTAGCGCAGGATTTTTCTATGCGCTATCCGTTGGTAGACGGTCACGGTAACTTCGGTTCGGTAGACGGTGACCCGCCGGCTGCTTACCGTTACACCGAAGCAAGAATGAGCAAAATTTCCAACCTTATGTTGGAAAATATTGACAAAAATACAGTCGATTTTGCCCCTAACTTTGATGAAAAAAGACAAGAGCCTACCATTTTGCCTACCCGTATCCCTACCCTTTTAATTAACGGTAGTTCGGGTATCGCGGTTGGTATGGCAACCAATATTCCGCCCCACAACTTAACCGAAGTGATGAACGGTGTTATTGCCCAGATTGATAACCCCGATATCACGGTAGACGAGCTGATGGAACATATTAAAGGTCCTGATTTTCCGACTAAAGCTTCCATTATGGGTTTAAGCGGTATCCGCAGTGCATATTCTACCGGTCGCGGTAAAATTATTGTACGCGCAAAGGCTGAAATTGAAGAGCACAGAAACGGTTCTGCTTCTATTATTGTTACCGAGCTTCCCTATCAGGTAAACAAAAAAATGTTAGTAGAATCTATCGCTCAGCTGGTTAAAGAAAAGAAAATTGACGGTCTGCAGGATATTGATGACCATTCTTCTGACCGTGTAGGTATCCGTCTTGAAATTTTCTTAAAGCGCGATGCCAATCCGCAGGTGGTTTTGAATCAGCTTTATAAATTTACCCGTATGCAGGACAGCTTCTCGGTGAACATGCTGGCGATTGACAACGGTCAGCCGAGAACATTAGGCTTAAAAGATGTACTTGCAAGATTTATTGAATTCCAGGAAGAAATTGTAACCCGCAGAACTCAGTATGATTTAGACAAAGCCCTTGCAAGAATGCATATTTTGGAAGGCTTGAAAATTGCGCTAGATAACATTGACGAGGTTATTCATGTCATCCGTAATTCTTATGATGATGCCAAGGAGCGCTTGATGGAACGCTTTAACATGTCTGAAATTCAGGCACAGAGCGTTCTGGATATGAAGCTTGGTCAGTTGCAGAAATTAAACGGTGAAAAGATTGATAATGAATACAACGAACTGCTTGCAAGAACCGAAGAATACAGAGCAATCTTAGGCGATCATGACAAGCTGATGGAACAGATTAAGACAGAATTGATCGAAATCCGCGATAAGTACGGGGATGAAAGATTAACCTCTATCGAGCCTGCCATCGATATGATTGAGGACGAAGACCTCATTGAAGATGAGGAAAGTGTAATCACCATGACCCATTTTGGGTATGTAAAGCGCTTAGCATCCGATACATATCGGGCACAAAGACGTGGCGGCAGAGGTATTTCAGGCTTGGCAACCCGAGAAGAGGACTTTGTGGAACAGCTCTTTGTATGCCGTACAAAGGATTATGTTCTGTTCTTTACCAATAAAGGCAGACTCTTTAAATTAAAGGCATATCAGATTCCCGAAGCCGGCAGACATGCAAAGGGTACAGCCATTGTTAACCTTTTGGAATTACAGCCGGAAGAAAAGGTAACCACCATCATTCCGTTGACTGCTTTTGAAGAAAATAAATATCTGACTATGGTAACCAAGAAGGGTACCATCAAAAAGACTGCCCTTTCTGAATATGATACCAACCGTAAGGGTGGCTTGAATGCCATTGGCTTAAATGAAGAGGATGAGTTGATTACCGTTCGGGTAACCGACGGTGAAAATCAGGTGTTTGTGGTAACCCACGAGGGTAAATCCATCCGCTTTAAAGAAACAGACGTGCGTCCCATGGGCAGAACTGCACATGGTGTGCGCGCCATCGACCTTGCCGATACGGATTATGTGGTTGGCGCAGCTGTTATTGACAACGAAGAAGCAGAAATTCTGTTAGTCAGCGAAAACGGCTTGGGTAAGGTTACCGCGGCAAACGAATATAAGGTACAATCCAGAGCAGGTAAGGGTGTCAAGACCTACAAGATTACCGAAAAAACAGGTTGCTTAGTAGGCGCGGCAATCATTGGTGAAAATGATGACGTTATGCTGATTACCTCAGGCGGTACCATTATAAGAACTGCCGTAAACGGCATTTCACGCATGGGTCGAGCAACCCAGGGCGTTATGCTGATGCGTCTCGGTGAGGAAGAAAAGATTGTTTCTATTACTTTGGCACAGCATGAAGAGGAAGCAGAAGAACCGACAGAAGAAGGCGCAGAAGCAACAGCACCACAGCAGGAAACAACTGAAGAATAAATAGGATAAGTCCGCATTTTGCGGGCTTTTCCCCTTTTCAATTAAAAAATAAAATGCTTTTACAAGGAGGCGTACATATGCAGCTTAAAAGCTTTAAGGGCGGTATACACCCGCGGGATGAAAAAAGAAGAACCAATATGGTGCCCATTCAGAATTTTGTAACGGGCAGTCAGGTTATCATTCCGCTTCGCCAACACATCGGTGCACCCTGTGAGCCGTTGGTACAAAAGGGTGACAAGGTGTTAATGGGACAAAAAATCGGTGAAGCAACATCCTTTGTTTCTGCACCGGTACATGCATCGGTTTCGGGTACGGTTACAGACATTAAACCCTATCCCCATCCCGGTGGCGGTGTGGCTGACGCTGTTTTTATCGAAAATGACGGGCAGGACACTTTGATTGATACCATCAAGCCCTGGAATATGAAGGTCAGCAAAGACGAAGTTCTAAAGTACATAGAAGAATTAGATCCCAAAACCATTGTGGAAAAGGTAAAGGAAGCAGGCATCACCGGTATGGGCGGTGCGGCATTCCCGACACATGTTAAGCTTTCCCCTGCACCCGATGTAAAGATTGATACCATCATCTTAAACGGTGCAGAATGTGAACCGTATCTTACCGCAGACCATAGAGAAATGTTGGAAAACGGTCAGAAAATTGTCATTGGTGCACTGATGGTTAAAAAAGCAGTCAACGCAGAAAAAGTGGTGATTGCCATTGAAAATAACAAAAAAGATGCCATTGAAACCATGAAAGAAATCGTGAAAGATTATGATGGCGTAGAAGTGGCAACCTTAAAAACAAAATATCCGCAAGGCTCGGAAAAACAGCTGATTAAAGCGGTTACAAAACGGGAAGTCCCCTCGGGCGGTTTGCCCTCTGCGGTGGGTGTGATTGTAAATAATATTGACACCTGTGCGGCAATTGCCAATGCGGTGGTTTGTAACATGCCTCTGATTGAGCGTGTGGTAACCGTTTCGGGCGATGCGGTGGAAAAGCCGTCAAACCTTCGTGTACGCGTGGGCGTAACCTTTGAAGAGCTGTTGCTTGCCTGCGGTCTGATGCAGGATCACTGCAAAAAAATCGTTATGGGCGGACCTATGATGGGCATGAGCCAGAGTGACATTGATGTGCCGGTTATTAAAGGAACGTCGGGTATTTTAGCATTCCAGGAACCGCCTACCTACGGAAAAGAAGAGGGTGCGTGCATTAAATGCAGTAAGTGCGTTCAGGTTTGTCCCATGCGCTTAATGCCCAATTTCTTAAGTATTTTTGCAGAGTCCAAGGATGTGGAAAAATTAAAGGAATACAACATTATGGACTGTATGGAATGTGGCAGCTGTGCCTATACCTGTCCGCAAAGACGGTTTATGGTTCAGCACATTAAAGCCGGAAAAGCGCTTGTAAAGCAGAAAGGATAAGGGTTATGGAAAATAAGCTTATAGTTTCATACGCACCCCATGTGCGTTCCGAGCGGTCTACCCGCCAACTGATGTTAGATGTAATTATTGCCCTTTTACCTGCTATGCTTGTGGGTATATGGGCATTCGGTATCCGCGCACTGATTATGCTGCTTGTGTGCAGTGTGACCGCGGTGCTGGCTGAACACGTATTTTGTGTGCTTTCTAAAAAAGAAACAACCGTAACAGACCTTTCGGCAATTGTAACCGGTCTTTTGCTTGCCTGCAACATGCCGGCTGCCGCTCCATTTTGGATGGGTGCTGTGGGCAGTGTGTTTGCCATCATCATTGTAAAATGCTTCTTCGGAGGTTTAGGACACAACTTTGTGAACCCCGCCTTAGCCGCAAGAGCGTTTCTTATGGCATGCTGGCCGGTTGCCATGACCACATGGATTCAGCCGGTGGCAGGAGATATCTTTAATTTCTCCGATTTTACCCTTTCCTCTGCAACGCCTTTGGCGGCAGAAGCAGGTGCTTACAGCTACATGGATTTATTTTTGGGTCATGTGCCCGGCTGTATCGGTGAAATCAGTGCCTTTGCGCTTTTAATCGGGTTTGTTTACCTCCTTTGCACAAAGGTTATTACCTGGCATGTGCCGGTGATTTATATTGGTACTGCTTTTGTATTTTCCTACATTTTAGGTTTGGACGGTGTAGAAGAAATTTTCTCCGGCGGTTTGTTCTTAGGTGCAATCTTTATGGCAACCGATTATGTAACCTCGCCCATGACTATAAAAGGGCATATAGTTTACGCATTTTTGCTAGGTATACTGACCATGGTGATTCGTCATTTCGGCACGTTGCCCGAGGGTGTAAGTTACTCCATTTTGATTATGAATGTGGTAACGCCTTTGATTGACAAGTGCACCAAAAATAAAAAATACGGAGGTGCAAAGCAAAATGGCTAAAATGAATGAAAGCTTGAACATGATTGTAACGCTGATTGTCATTGCGGTGGTTGTAGCGCTGGCACTTTCGGGTGTAAACGGCTTAACCAAAGCAAAAATTGAACAAAATGACATTGTTAAGCTGAACAATTCCTTAAAATCCGTTTTACCTGCAGATTCATACGATGTGGTGCAGGACAATGAAAGCGGTATCGTTTACGAAGCAAAGAAAGACGGAAAAGTGGTTGGATACTGTGTATCCAATGTTACCTCCGGCTACGGCGGAGATTTAAATGTATTAACCGGTGTGGATGTAAACGGCAAAGTAACCGCCGTGGAAATTTTATCCCATGGCGAAACTCCCGGTCTTGGTGCAAAATCCACCGATGATGCGTTTAAAGGGCAGTACAGCGGAAAAACCGCAGGGGAAATTACTGTTGTGAAAAATTCTCCCGGTGCAAGCGATATTCAGGCAATTTCGGGTGCAACCATTACCTCTAATGCGGTGACCAAAGCCGTAAATGAGGCAAAAAAATGTATTGAGGAGGCGACAAAATGAGCAAATTTTATAATTTGACGAAGGGTTTGATTAAAGAAAACCCCACATTGGTGTTGCTTCTTGGTATGTGTCCGTCTTTGGCTACCACTACCTCTGTAATCAATGCCATTGGCATGGGATTTTCTGCTATGGCGGTGCTGATTTGCTCTAATGCTGTTATTTCGGCGTTGCGTAAGCTCATTCCGGGAAAAGTACGAATTGCGGCATACATTGTTATTATCGCAACCTTTGTAACCATTGTGGAAATGTTGTTAAAAGCTTATTTGCCTGCCCTTTCCGAAAGTCTTGGTGTATTTATTCCGCTGATTGTGGTAAACTGCATCATTCTGGCAAGAGCAGAAGCCTTTGCTTCCAAAAACACCGTATGGCAGTCTGTGTTAGACGGCATCGGTATGGGTCTTGGGTTTACACTGGCGTTGGTGATTATTTCTACCGTGCGTGAAATTTTGGGTGCAGGCACCTGGTGCGGCTTGCCCGTAACGCCTGCAGGCTTCAGAGAAAATCCGGCACTCATGTTTATTTTGCCCTCGGGCGGCTTTTTAACCTTAGGGTTAGTGCTTGGTGCGATGAACTTAATCAAGAGCAAAGGAGGAAAAGCAAATGACTAATATCCTGCTTATTCTGCTCAGCGGTATTTTGACCCAGAACTTTATTTTCTCCCGTTTTATGGGTATCTGTCCGTTCCTCGGGGTATCCAAAAAAATTCCGACCGCCTTTGGTATGGGTATGGCGGTAACCTTTGTTATGACCTTAGCAGGTACCGTAACATTTCTGGTTTACAAATATGTGCTGATTCCCTTTGAAATCGAATACATGAAAACCATTGCCTTTATTTTTATCATTGCGGCATTGGTTCAGTTTGTGGAAATGGCTCTGCAGAAATATGTGCCCTCACTGTATGCGGCACTTGGCATTTATCTGCCCTTAATTACCACCAACTGCGCGGTACTCGGTGCGGTGCTGTTGGTTGTAGATACCTTAAAATATGAAACCCTGATTGAAGCAATTGCTTTCAATTTCAGCGCAGCTTTAGGCTTTACCATGGCAATCGTGCTGATGGCGGGGGTAAGAGAGCGCCTGGAAACGGCGCCCATCCCTGAATTTTTAAAGGGCTTCCCCATTGTATTGATTTCCGCGGCGCTGATTTCCATGGCGTTTACGGGACTTAGCTTTAACTTGTAATCGGGGGGAGGAAGAAAAATGCAATACATAATTCCGGCAATAATTTTTGCCATTATCGGTCTGGTATTGGGTGGCATGCTTGCTATTGCTGCAAAGTTTTTTGCCGTAGACAGCGACCCGAGAATTGAAGAAATCTGCGGATGCTTACCCGGTGCAAATTGCGGCGGTTGCGGTTTTGCAGGCTGTAGTGCCTGTGCGGCAGCGATTGTAAGCGGCCAAGCGCCTATTACCGCCTGTCCCGGTGTTCCTGCGGACAGCTTAAAGAAAATGTGCGCCATCATGGGTGTAGAAGCGGTGGAAAAAGAAGAAATGTGCGCGGTTGTCCGTTGTCAGGGCAACATGGAAAATGCCATTTACAAATATTTCTTTGACGGTTCTAAAACCTGCGCGGATATTGCGGCGTTAAAGGGTGGCGACAAGATGTGCTCTTATGCATGTCTCGGCTATGGCGACTGCCAGAATGCCTGTGAATTCGGTGCCATCACCATGGAAAACGGCATTGCGAAAATTGACCGCAACGTATGTACAGGCTGTGGCGTTTGCGCGAAAACCTGTCCCCGCTCCGTGATTGAACTGATGCCCAAAACCGCAAAGGTGCAGGTGCTTTGTAAGTCCAAAGACAAGGGCGCCATCATGAAAGCCAACTGTTCTGTGGGCTGTATCGGCTGTAAAATTTGTGAAAAGGCTTGTCCGACGCAGGCAATTTCGGTAACCGACAACTTTGCCACTGTGGATGTACAAAAATGCACAGGTTGCGGCGCATGCGTAGAAAAATGCCCGAAAAAGATTATCCATTTGTTAGGTGAACAATGTTGAAAAAATTATGTCTTTTTATTCTGATGACGCTGCTCCTTTTGGAAATGCTTCCTGTAACGGCGGCAAAAAAGGAAAAGGATCCGCTTGAATTAAACTGTATTTCGGCAGTTTTGATGGATGCGGATACAGAGCAGGTTGTGTATCAGAAAAATATGAATAAAAAAGCATATCCTGCAAGCATCACAAAGGTGCTTACGGTGTATCTGGCGGCACTCAACTGTCAGCCGGACGAAAAAATTACGGCGTCCGAGGCGGCGATTGATGCAGTCCCCAGAGACAGCACCAATATTGCCATCGACTACGGCGAAATTTTAACGGTGGAGCAGGCGGCAAATGCGGCAATGCTCATGTCTGCCAACGATGCGTCTAACCTTTTGGCTGAGCATGTGTCGGGAGATATGAAAGCCTTTGCAAAGCTGATGAACAAAACGGCTCTGCAGTTTGGTGCGGAACGTTCCAATTTTACAAATTCCAACGGCTTGCCGGATGAAAATCATTACACAACCGCACTGGATTTCGCAAAAATTACTGCAAATGCCATCAGAAATGAAGCGTTTATGGGATATTTTTGCAACAAAGAATATACCATTTCGCCCACCAACAAAAAGGATGAGGCAAGACCCATGTCCTCTAAGCATCGGATGCTGATATGGGATTCTTATAAGCCTTTGGGCGCTAAAGGCGGTAAAACCGGCTACACCACGCAGGCAAAGCATACTGCGGTGACCTATGCGGAAAAAGACGGCAGAAAATGGATTGCGGTTGTGCTGGGTGCATCTACTTTAAACGACCAGCTTAACGATACCGAAGCCCTTTTGACTTACGGAAACGAAGAAGTTTCTTCGGTGACCCTCTCGGCTGAGGATATCGGTACAACACAAATTGGTGATGTTACATATGCACCGGTCGGAGAAATTCGTATTTATCTTTTAGACGGCATGCGTTCTGAGGATTTAACCTATGAATTCAATAAAAAGCAGGTATCTGTTCTGGACAAAGACGGAAACGTGTTGGGCAGTCTTCCTGCCGAGGTGAAAAAACCGGCAAAAAAAGGAAAAACCTTTGCCGAAACATTGCTGACTATCGCGCTCTGGATTTTAGGCATTGTAGTGGTGTTTGAAATCTGGCGACGTCACAACATCCGCAAGCAACGCAGAAAGCGCCGTATGCAAAAGTGGAAAAATCAAATGGATAACAGGAATCAAAAATAAGTAAAAGGGAATGTAAAAAAAGTCCGGATCGCAAAAACGCGAGTATAAAGGCAAACAAAGTTTGTACAAACTTACAAGAACGACACCAAATGAAGAAAACACGCAAAGTTTTGCGTGTTTTCTTTTGATAAATGCGTTTTTGCTATGAACA
>JAFQQW010000038.1 GCA_017410375.1 Clostridia bacterium
AGAGTTCCTGCTGATACATGTTCTTCATAATATCTTTTTACGATCGATAGCTTTTGTTCTTTTGTCCAAATTCGTTTTGTTTGTCCTTTTTTCAACATAAACACCTCCACAATTATTTTAACACAAAAACAAAAAAAAGTAGATACATGGTGGTTTTCCATGTGTCTACTTTTATTTTACTACTTCAACAAAAGTGAAGAGTTTTTTATGGAGCTGGTAACGGGACTTGAACCTGCGACCTACGCATTACGAATGCGTTGCTCTACCAACTGAGCTACACCAGCATGTGTGAGAACAGAGGACTGTCCTCGGTTTAAAATGTCATTTTTCGGTAAACGAAAAGGTTAATCTTACGATTAACCCTTTTTAGTTGTAATTCTTAAACTGCGCGGTTTACCTTACCGGAACGCAAGCATCTGGTGCAAGCATGGATAGTTTTCGGAGTACCGTTAACCAGTGCCTTAACCTTTCTTACATTCGGCTTCCATGTTCTGTTGGTTCTTCTGTGGGAGTGGGACACAGCAATACCGAACACAACGCCTTTGCCGCAAATATCGCATTTAGCCATGTATGTTACACCTCCTTGTAATTCATAACACAATCAAGTACAATCCATTATAACAGACATTTTCCAAAAAAGCAAGTTTTTTTTGAAAAAATTTTAAAAAATATTTTTTTGTGAAAAAAAGACGAAAAAATTGCAAAAAAAACTTTACAAAAATGCACCACATGATATATAATAATATAGATAGATTTTTTATGGACAGGAGGCGTGTTATGGATACACAGGATACTGTATTTGAAACAGGTCTTGACGAGATTGTGCAAAACTTCAAACTGGAAGTAATTTCCTGCAAGGATTCCATTCCGGACGTTAAAATACATATGATGGATGTAAACCGTCCCGGTCTTCCCATGACGGGCTTTTACGATTATTTTGACCCGAACCGCATTCAGATTCTGGGCAAAATCGAACACACATTCTTAGAAAAACAGACATCCGAGAAACGAACCGAAATTGCAGAGGGGTTATTTTCACACAAAATCCCGGCACTGATTTACAGTCGTGGCTTAGAGGTTTTTCCGGAGTTTATCACGGCGTCGGAGAAATTTAATGTGCCGATTTTGCGTACCGGAGAGACCACATCCCGTTTTATGAGTGCGCTGATCAGCTACCTGAACGTACAGTTAGGACCGAGAATTACCCGCCACGGTGTTTTGGTTGAGGTGTACGGTGAAGGTATTTTAATTCTGGGCGAGAGCGGTGTCGGTAAAAGTGAAACGGCAATCGAGCTTGTAAAACGCGGGCACCGTCTGGTTGCAGACGATGCGGTGGAAATCAAAAAGGTGTCTGCCATTTCGTTGGTCGGCACAGCACCCGAGATTATCCGTCATTTTATCGAGCTTCGCGGTATCGGTATTGTGGATGTGAAGAAAATCTTTGGTATGGGTGCGGTTAAGGATTCCGAAAAAATCAATCTGATTATCAATTTAGAGCAATGGGATCAGAATAAAAAGTATGACCGCCTTGGTTTGAAAACTGAGCATACTGAAATCTTAGGCATTGAAGTGCCGTCTATCACCATTCCGGTAAAGCCGGGCAGAAACCTTGCCATGATTGTAGAGGTTGCGGCAATGAACAACCGTCAGAAGCGCATGGGCTACAACGCGGCAGAGGCATTAAATGAACGAATTACCAAAAGCATGGAGCAAGCCATGCAACAAAGAAAAAATGAAGAATAAGGAGAAAATGAAAATGATTTATGTAGGTATTGATTTAGGCGGTACAAACATCGCCGCAGGTGTAGTAGATGAAAACGGCAAGCTGGTTGCAAAGAAAAGTGTTCCCACCGGTGCGACCCGTCCTGCAGAAGAAATTTTAAAAGACATGGCACAGGTTGCCATTGCAGTCGTAGAAGAAAACGGCTATTCCATGGATGACGTGGTATCTGTCGGTATTGGTAGCCCTGGCTCCGTAAACAAAGAAAAGGGTGAACTGGTTTATGCAAACAATCTGCCCTTCTCCCATACCCCCATGCGTGCAGAAATGCAAAAATACATCAACAAACCCATCTACATTGATAACGATGCCAACTGCGCTGCCTGGGCAGAAGCCATGGCAGGGGCGACCAAAGGGGCAAATGATTCCATTGCCATCACCTTGGGTACAGGCGTTGGCGGCGGTATTGTTGTAAACGGCAAGCTTTACAGCGGTTTCAACTTCACCGGCGGTGAATTGGGTCACACCGTAATTGCTGTAGACGGTGAGCCTTGCTCCTGTGGCAGAAAAGGTTGCTGGGAAGCATATGCATCCGCAACCGCACTGATTCGTCAGACTAAGGAAGCGGCTGAAGCGAATAAAGATTCCAAAATGTGGGATTACTACAAAAAGGATGGCAAATTCAGCGGAAGAACAGCTTTCAATGCGGCACGCGACGGTGACAAAGCGGCACAGACCGTTGTGGATAACTATGTTAAATATGTAGGCTGCGGTGTTGCAGACATGATTAACATCTTCCAGCCTGAGGTTCTGGTTATCGGTGGTGGTGTTGCCAATGAAGGCGAAGCATTGCTTCAGCCGGTACGCGAATATGTAGCAACCCAGATTTATTCCAGAGAAGGCATTCAGCAGACACGCATTGAAAAAGCTTTCTTAGGAAACGATGCAGGCATCATTGGTGCGGCACTTCTGAAAGAGTAATTTCATAAAATCTGTACGCCGAAAGAAATTTCGGCGTATTCCTTATATAATAGAAAGGAAGTTAAAATGATAGAAAAGCTTGTGGCAATCTGCTCAAACGAAAATGTGTTAACAAATGAGCCTATGAAGCATCACACCACCTTTAAGGTGGGCGGTCCTGCAGATTTTCTGGTGTTTCCCGAAACGGCAGAGCAGTTAAAAGCTGTGCTGGCGTTGGTCAGACAGGAAAATGCTCCGCTTACCGTCATCGGTAACGGCTCGAATCTCCTGGTTTCGGATAAAGGAATCCGCGGTGTGGTGGTTTGTACCGTTAAAATGAAGAATGTTTCGGCAAACGGAAACGAAATTACCGCAGCCTGCGGTGTGTCCATGGCTGCTCTTGCGGCTTGTGCAAAGCAGGCTTCCTTAACCGGTCTGGAATTTGCCTCGGGCATTCCCGGAACCGTAGGTGGCGGTATCGTGATGAACGCAGGCGCGTATGACGGTTCTTTGTCCGATTGTGCGGTTGAAACCCTTTGTGTGGATTTAAACGGTAACGAAAAACGGTTCTGCGGTGAAGCACAGGCGTTTTCCTACCGCAAAAGTGCATTTTCGGGTGGCGACTACATTGTGGTTGAGACCAAATTTATGTTACACCCCGGCAACGCAACCGAAATCGAAGAAAAAATGAAAGATTTAAATGCACGCCGTAAGGAAAAACAGCCCCTTGAAAAGCCCAGTGCAGGCAGTACCTTCAAACGCCCCGAAGGATATTTTGCGGGTAAGCTGATTGAAGATGCGGGCCTTAAAGGCTATCGGGTTGGCGGTGCGTGCGTTTCGGAAAAGCACGCAGGCTTTGTGGTTAATGACCAAAACGGTACTGCAGAGGATGTACTGGCAGTTATCCGTCATTGCCGGGAAACCGTACTGGAAAAATTCGGCGTAGAAATGGAAACCGAAGTGCGTATGCTCGGAGAATTTTGAGGAAAGCTATGAAGTGTAAAAATCTGTTTGAACAGATTGACTTTCTGGAAAGTCAGTATATAAAAGTCTGGGAAGACATATGCAATATTGAAAGTCCCACCCGGGATAAGCAAGGCGTGGATAACGCATGTGCGTATCTTATACAAATGGCAAAGGAACGAGGCTGGACAATAGAAGTGCAGGAAAATGATGTTGCAGGTAACGTGGTCTGCATCACCATGAACGGGGAGTCTGATTGTGAACCGGTTGTGGTTTCCGGACATATGGATACGGTTCATCCGGTCGGCTCGTTCGGAACGCCGGCTGTTCGTATGGACGATACATACATATACGGTCCCGGTGTTTGCGACTGTAAAGGCGGTGTTGTGGCATCCTTTTTAGCGATGGATGCACTTAGACGTATTGGTTTTACTAAACGTCCTGTGATGCTGATTTTGCAGACGGACGAGGAAGTCGGCAGTTCTTTAAGCAACAAAGAAACCGTTCGTTTTATGTGTGATAAAGCAAAAAACGCAATTGCATTTTTGAATATGGAGGGACATACACCGGGTGAAGCTTGTGTTGTCCGAAAAGGCATTGTGCGATTTACCTTTATGGTTAAAGGCATTGCCGCACATTCGTCCGATTGTGCAAAAAATGGCGCAAATGCCATTGCGGAGGCGGCATATAAGCTGTTGAAAATGGAAGAGCTTAAGCGCGATGACGGAATTACCTGCAATGTCGGATTGATACAGGGCGGCAATACGGCAAACAGTGTGCCGGACAGCTGTAGCTTTACGGCAGATGTGCGGTTTGCAACGCAGGAACAGCTTCAGTGGGTTCGGAAATATGCCAAAGAAATCGCACAAAAGGTTCTTGTGTCAGGCACTGAATGTACGTTAACCGAAACAAGCTTTAGATGTGCCATGGAAAAGTCACAGAAAAATTTAAACCTTTTAGATATATTAAACCGCATTTGCAGACAAAACGGAATGCAGGAGCTCACTCCGAGCTTCCGGAAAGGCGGTTCGGATGCAGCATATGTCACAGAGGCAGGTATTCCGTGCCTGGATTCGCTGGGGGTTTCGGGTGACTATATACATTCACCGCGTGAGCGTGCGCGTAAAGAAAGCCTGAAAGAGGCGGCTAAGCGAGCTGCAGCAGTTGCTTTTTGCATATAATATTTTGTTTAAAACCGCGTGATAACGCGGTTTTTTCTTGTTGTCGAACCGAGAAAATAAAAAACAGTTGATTATTTCGGAATTTTATTGTATAATATATAATAGATTTATCGAATAGTTTGAATAAACGGAGGTGGGCATATGCCATCTAAAATTGATAATGTATATGGCGGTATTGTGATTTCGGATGATGTTATCGCAAAAATTGCCGCAACCGAGGCAACCCGTTGTGTGGGTGTTGTCGGCATGGCGTTTCGTTCTAAAGCCGACCAGCTGGCATCGGTGCTGAAAAAGGATTCCTCGTCTAAAGGTGTCCGTGTGGTGAGTGTACAGGGCGGTATTAATCTGCAGCTGCACATCATTGCAGAGTACGGCGTAAATTTGTCTGCAATCAGCAACAATATCATTGAAAATGTAAAATACGGCGTTGAATCTATGGTTGGATGCACGGTGAAAAAAGTTGAAATTACCGTTGAAGGCATCCGTATGGAAGATGCATAAGGAGGGCACAGACGTTGTTGAATAAAATTGACGGTCAGCTCTTAAAGAAGCTTATTATTTCTGCTGCCAATAATCTGACCAACCACCAAAAAATGGTGGATGATTTAAACGTATTCCCGGTGCCCGATGGCGATACCGGTACAAATATGTCCATGACCATTCAGGCGGTCAAAAAAGAACTGGAGCATTCGGAGGACACAACCTGTGCATCCGTAACCGATATTGCATCCCATGCTGCTTTGCGCGGTGCAAGAGGTAACTCGGGCGTTATTCTGTCCCAGTTCCTGCGCGGTCTTGCAAAAGGCTTAAACGGCGTGGCGGAAGCAGGCGTTCCTGAACTGATTGAGGGTATGAAGTGCGCGGTGGAAATTGCATACCGTGCGGTTATGAAACCCACAGAAGGCACAATTTTAACGGTTGCCCGCGAAATGTATGAAGCGGCGCAAACCTGGGATTTGACAAACGAAGATTTAGAAGCCTTTTTCGAATTTGTAGTGGAAAAGGGTCAGATATCATTAGATAACACCCCGAATATTCTGCCACAGCTTAAACAGGCAGGCGTTGTGGATTCGGGTGGTATGGGACTTTTGGTTTTAATCAAAGGTGCGTTGCTTGCTATAAAAGGCACACCTGTAGAGCTTACCGAAGCGGAAGAAGAGAAAACTTCTCCTGATACCCTTACCCATTCCATTCCTATGGAAGATATTAAGTTTGGGTATTGTACCGAGTTCCTGATTCGTAAAAAAAGCGAAAAAGTAAACTGGAAAGCATTAAGAAAACAGCTTGGCACCATTGGTGACAGCGTTGTGGTAGTAGATGATACCGAAATCATCAAGGTACATGTACATTCCAATCATCCGGGTATTGCTTTGGAAGAAGCATTAAAGCTTGGCGAGCTCATGAATTTAAAGATTGAAAACATGCGCGAACAAAACCGTCAGCTGGCAGAAGAGGAACGCAGAAAAGAAGAAGCGGAAGCAGCAGCGCCTCCGGTGGATTTCGGCTTTATCTCGGTTGCGGCAGGGGATGGGATTACACAGATTTTTGAAGAGCTGGGCTGTCAGCAGATTATTACAGGCGGTCAGACCATGAATCCGAGTACCGATGATTTTCTGAATCGCATCAAAAAATTAAATGCCAACACCATTTATCTTTTGCCCAACAACAAAAATATTCTTTTGGCGGCAGAGCAGGCAAAAGAGCTTTCGGATAAAAACATTGTGGTGCTTCCTACAAAAACACTCATGCAGGGCATTT
Source organism: Clostridia bacterium (assembly GCA_017410375.1). Lineage (NCBI taxonomy): Bacteria > Bacillati > Bacillota > Clostridia > Clostridia bacterium. The sequence continues at coordinate 6,583 of JAFQQW010000038.1, forward strand.
CGGCAATGCTTGCCTTTGACCCGGATGCAAGTGCAGAGGAAAATACCGAAGCCATGCTTGAAATGATTGGTGCCGTAAAATCCGGTTCTGTAACCTATGCGGCAAGAAATTCCGAAGCAGACGGCTTTAAAATCAAGAAAAATGATATCATGGGTCTTGTGGAAGGGAAAATCAAGGTTATCACCCAAAGTGTGGATTTTGCAGTTCTGCAGATTTTAGATACAATGGTAGAAGAAGGCGCAACCGTTTCGCTGTATTACGGCGAAGATGTAACCGAAGCGGAAGCTGATGCATTGGCAGCGAAGGTTGAAAAAGCATATCCTTCCTGCGATGTGAATGTATACAGTGGCGGTCAGCCTCTGTACTACTACTATATTTCGGTTGAATAATGTAAAAGGTGCGTGATTCACACGCACCTTTTTATGTGAGGAAAAGAAATGCAAAACATATTTGCTTTAAAAATTACAGATTTAAAGGGTGTCGGAGAAAAGAGGGCGGCTGTTTTTGAAAAGCAGGGTATTTCTTCGGTGTACGACCTTTTGACCTATTACCCCTCAGACTACGATGACCGTCGGCATTTTACCACCATTGCGAACTTAAAAGAAGGGGAAACGGCGTGCATTATCGGCTGGCTGAAGGGTAGTGTGCGCACCTATCGCAAGCGACGCGGTTTTTCCATAAGCAGCGGCACCTTAGCGGATGAAACAGGCACACTGCCGTGCGTGTGGTACAATCAGCCTTATTTAGACAAAAGCTTTAAGGCGGGCGAAATGTACATATTTTACGGCAAAGCACAAAAAAATAAAAAAGGCTTGCAGTTTGTAAATCCGGCTACCGAAAAGGCGGAAGACGAAAGTGCCACGGGCAAAATTGTACCGCTCTATACGTTAGGCAAGGGTATCGGTGCAAAAACGTTGCAAAAAATGCTGGCACAGGCACTTGCACAGTATGCAGCACTTGTGCCCGAAAGTCTGCCCGGAAGTGTTATGCAGAAATACGGACTTTTAAATCGCAAAGACACTTTGCAAAACATTCATTTCCCCGAAGATTTTGAGCTTTTGAAACGCGCCCGGGAACGGGTGGTGTTTGAGGAATTCTTCCTGTTTCAGATGTGCGTGGCAAAAATGAAATATCTGGGCAAGAAGAACGGTATTGTCTTTCAGACTGTTACGGACAGCTTTGAAAAAAGACTGCCCTTTACCCTGACCGATGCGCAAAAAAAAGTCGTGGCAGATTTAAAGCGTGATTTTCAATCAGGTTTTGCCATGAATCGGCTGGTACAAGGCGATGTTGGTTCGGGCAAAACCATGGTGGCAGCATACGGTATGGATATCGCCATGCAAAACGGCTATCAGTCGGCGCTCATGGCACCCACCGAAATTTTAGCCACCCAGCATTATAAAACTTTCGCAAAACTGTTTACCGATTACAATGTGGAGCTTTTAACCTCCTCCACGCCTGCAAGAGAAAAGAAACGTATCAAAGCAGGGCTTGCTGACGGAAGTGTGGATATGATTATCGGCACCCACGCGCTGATTCAGCAGGATGTAGAGTTTAAAAAACTTGGCTTTGTGGTGACTGATGAACAGCATCGGTTTGGTGTATTGCAACGCACAAAGCTTGGTTTAAAGGGTGAATATCCGCATGTGCTTGTGATGACCGCGACACCCATTCCGCGCACCTTAGGGCTGATTTTGTACGGCGATCTGGACATTTCCACCATCGATGCTTTGCCACCCGGCAGAAAGCCCATCAAAACCTTTTGCGTGAACGAAAGTTATCAGGAACGGGTGTACAAATTTTTGGAAAAGCAGATTCAAAAGGGCGAGCAGGCGTATGTGGTCTGCCCTCTGGTGGAAGAATCCGAAGGGTTACAGGTAAAAGATGCCACCTCTTTTGCGGAAAGCTTAAAGGCAAAATTCCCCGATATATCGGTAGGACTTCTGCACGGCAAAATGAAGGATGCCGAAAAGGAAAAGGTAATGGAAGCCTTTGCAAAGGGTGAAATCTCGGTGCTTGTGGCAACTACCGTTATCGAGGTCGGGGTGGACGTACCAAATGCCACCTTAATGATTGTGGAAAATGCCGAGCGATTTGGACTTTCACAGCTCCATCAGCTTCGGGGCAGAGTAGGGCGCGGTCAAAACGAATCCTTTTGCATTCTGTTTGGTGCAACACGAAATCCCGAAACCATTGAGCGCCTTAAAGTTATCGAATCCTCCGCGGACGGCTTTTATATCAGCGAAAAGGATTTGGAATTCAGGGGTCCCGGTGACTTTTTCGGTACACGCCAGTCGGGCGTGCCCATGTTAAAAACCGCAAATCCCATGACCGATACCCGTCTTTTGTATATGGCAAAAGAAGCGGTAGAGGATCTTCTTTGCGGTGAACTCAAGGCGGAAAAACATGAAAAGCAACTGTTGAATTTTATCCTGAAAGAACAGTATTTTCGGTCCGGAACCCATGAAATTTTGAATTAAAGGGCAAAAAATTCAAAAAAAATGCGATTTTTTCAAAAAAAATAGCATTTACCCCTTGACAAATTTTTTGTTTAATGTAAAATATAAATAGGTATTTGTATAGTTTTGTGTATTGGAGGATTTATGCGCGTTATTTCCGGCAAGGTGAGAGGACATAAACTTTTAGCACCCACAGGGCTGGATGTTCGTCCGACACTTGACCGTGTGAAAGAGGCTTGTTTTTCTTCCCTTATGCCGTACCTGCAGGATGCGGTGGTGCTGGATTTGTTCAGCGGCTCCGGCAGTCTTGGTATCGAGGCGTTAAGCCGCGGTGCTGCCTATTGCGATTTTGTGGATCGGGCAAATGCGTCCCTTACCGCAACCCGCAAGAATTTGGAGGCAACAAGACTAAAGGATTTAAGCGGAACGCATTTAGCGGACTGGAAAGCATTCTTAAAAGGTACAAACAAAAAATACACGCTTGTTTTTTTGGATCCGCCTTATTCCAAAGACATTGAGAATGAGGTGATGGCTGTTCTCCCGTCGGTGATGGCAGATGATGGCATCGTGATGTTAGAGACAGAATATACCCCTTCGGATTTTTCGGGGTTTACACTTTTAAAGCAGTCTAAATACGGTCGCGTGTTTCTGACGTTTTATAAGAAAGAATCCTGAGAAAAGGGCAACTTACCTGAAACGAAAAAGAGTTTAAATAAAAGGAGGAATTCCCGGTGGAATTGGAAAAGTTGATTGATATTTTGGAAGAAGCGTTAGAAGATGCAACCAAAATTCCGTTCATGTCTAAGGTTATCGTAGACAAGGAAGATTTATTTGAAATGATTAAGGACATCCGCTTAAAAATTCCGGAAGAAGTAAAAGAAGCACAGAGAATCACAGCGGACCGTCATAGAATTATCAATGATGCGAAGCAGGAAGCTGACAGCATTTTAAAGAGTGCTGCTGACAAGGTTACCGTTATGGTAAGTGAGCATGAAATTGTGCATTCGGCTGAAGAAAAGGCTCGCCAGATTATGGAAGAAGCACAGACCGAATCCAGAAACATGAGAATGGCAACCAAGGAATATGTTTCCGGCACATTAAACAGCGTTGAAAACACTTTGAATGAAGTGTTGATTCGTGTACGCGAAGACAGAAACGGTTTCTAATTGAATTTAAATTTATAAAGCGAACGGTATAAGTTCGCTTTTTTTCTTTAGGAGGAAATTGAAACTATGCATTCGTTTTTATTAATCGGTCAGTCCAACATGGCAGGTCGCGGTTTTTTAACCGAGGCAGTTGAGGTGGATACCACACACATCAGAATTCAGCGAAACGGACTCTGGAACAGAATGTTTCGTCCTATCAACCCCGACCGTAGCTTTTCGGGTACAAATCTTGCAGAACATTTTGTAGAATGCTATGCCAAAGCCTATAACACAGATGTGGGTCTCATTTGCTGTGCAGACGGTGGCACCAGCTTAGACCAGTGGATGCCCGGCTCTGTGCTGTATGACAATGCGGTAAACTGCGCGCGCCTTGCCCAGAGAAGCTCTGAAATTGTGGGCATTTTGTGGCATCAGGGCGAGGGCGATATCCGAAACAAAGGGTATCTGACCTATAAAGCGCGGTTTGAGCTGATGATAAAGAATCTTAAAGCCGACCTTGGTATACCGCATGTTCCGGTGCTGGTGGGTGGTTTGGGAGACTTTTTGGTGCATTATGTAAAACCCGACGGCTCGAATATGGGAGAATACGTAAAAGTAAACGAAGCGCTCCAAAGCATCGCACAGGACGATAAGCTTTGCGGATTTGTTTCGGCAGTGGGCTTAACTTCCAATCCCGATAACCTGCACTTTAGCGCAAAAGCCTTGTACGAATTCGGTCAGCGCTATTTTGACGAATACCAAAAAATTACCGGCGGTAAATTGATTTCGGACATTCGGAACGAAAATAACGAAAGGTCCGCTCTCGAACAGCTTTAAACAAAAAGCACAAGCAATTTTGTCCATTGCTTGTGCTTTTGTTTTGCTGTCATTCTAAGGGAGTGTGCGACCGAAGAATCCCATATACAAACACGCAATTTATTTTCCTCTTGCCAAATTGAAAAATGTGTGATAGAATGATAATGCTAAACATAACTTAATATATAGTGGCAGGAGTATTTTTATTTTAGGGATAATACTCTTTATTTGCTATAATGTTTTTTGGATTTGATAAAAACGCAACTCCCTTAAACGTTGTAGCAGATTTATCCTGCCTTCTTTAAGTTATGTTTAGCGACTGATCGGAGTTTGCGTTTTTTTGCGCCTGCTCCGGTAGGCGCATTTTTTAATTTTGGAGGAATTTAGGATGATGAAAAAAATTCTGTTTGGGATTGTGGTTATTTCGACGTTACTTTTGGGGGGTGTAACAACTGTTAGTGCCCAATCTTGGTTATGGCCAATTCCCACAAGCGCGACATTTAGCAAAACGCTGTCGCGAGGGTGGTGGTATAATTCATCAAGTGATTATCACGCCGGAGTTGATATTGCTGTTAGGACCGGTACTGCGGTTATGGCTTCAAAGGATGGTACGGTATGGAAAGCATATCGAGGTTGTGGTAATTATAGTTGCAATGCTGGATCTTGCTCGTCAAATACCTGTAGCGGGAATGCTCTTTCAACAAAAAGTAGCAGTGGGTATTGTGGTGAGTCATATGGTAATTCAGTATTTATAAAACATAGTGATGGAACTATCAGTATATATGGTCATTTGAGTGAAGTTCTTGTAAATGCAGGAGATTCAGTAACGCGAGGACAGATGATAGGTAAAAGCGGAAGCTCAGGATATTCAACAGGTCCTCACTTACATTTTACAATTACTACCAAAACTTCCGGGTACTCAAAAAACAGTATTAATAACAATCCGCTTAATAGTGGCATGTCAATTGGAAATAGTAAAACAGATATGGCGGGTGCGACCATTACATATGCGATGAAAGAAACAGCAGATTCCACCGCAACAGAAACGCCGGCATACCCAGACAAACCGATAAAATATGTTGTTTGCAGCACAAGTGACGCATCTGATATAACTGCAACTTCTGCTAAATTTAATGGTACATTTACCAATCCTGCAGGAGCGAGGATTGTAAAACGAGGTTATCAATGGGGAACTACACCGGAAATGTGTAATCTTACGATGTTTGATTGCGATATAACATGGGCAGATGGATTGAGTCACAATATGAAGGGGTTGTCACCAAATACAACATATTATTTTAAGTTAATTATACAAGATGAAAATGGCAAGTATATTTACGGAAACACCAAATCTGTTACAACGTTATCTAGTGGCATAGAAAAAGTTAGATGCAATACTGGCGATGCATATAATATAACAGCAACTTCTGCTGCTTTTAATGGTACGTTTACCAATCCATCTGGAGCAAGGATTGTGAAACGTGGCTTTCAGTGGGGCACTACACCTGAGATGTGCAATTTCACTGTATTCGACTGCGATATAACGTGGGCAGATGGTCTAAATCATAATATGACAAATTTAGAGCCAAATACAACATACTATTACAAGTTGATCGTAAAGGGTGAAAATGGCGATTATGTTTACGGAAACCAAAAGACATTTACAACCTTACCGGCACCTGATACTGAAAAACCTATAATTACTAATTTAAAAGCTAGGTACATAAGCGAAAAATCATTTACTATACAGTGTAATTTGTATGATAATGCTGATGTAACACGAGTATGGATGGTAATATATTCGCCGAATGGCGAGCATCAATTTGGTGCGAGTGCATCAAATGGCGCATTCAGTTATACAGTAAATACTTCCGACTATGGTGGCGCGGGTTATTATTCAGTACATATATATGCTTTTGATGCAAATAGTAACAGTAGTGGTAAGTATTCGACTGGTAAATTTTTAGTTGCTGACGATACAGTCGCTCCCACACTCACCGATTTGACCGTTTCAAATGTTGGTAATAAAGTGTTTGAAGTTAATTGTAATCTTTGGGATAATGTAGATGTCACGCGGTTGTGGATAGTCATATATTGCCCTAAAGGTGAATTTCAATTTGCAATTCCAGCGAAGCAAGGAACTTTCACTTATCCAATTGATACAGAGCTCTATGGCGGTTTGGGAAAGTATTCAATACATTTATATGCGTTTGATGATGCTGAAAACAGTAGTGGAATGGTTTCTACAGGATCCATAATTCCGCAATACTATATCGGGTATGATGCAAATGGAGGCGATGGAGCACCAGGTGTACAGGTGAAAAAATACGGAGAACGATTAATATTAGATAGTACGCAACCGATTCGTGCTGGATATATTTTTAAAGGGTGGTCTAAAAATTCTGCTTCTACAGAAGTTGATTATTATCCGGGAGATGCATTTGAGGGAAATAATGATTTGATGCTTTATGCTTGTTGGGAACCAATGAGTTTTAAGATTACATTTAATGCAAATTTAGCCGGATTTTCGGAAAGTGTAAAAACGGTATGGTATAATTCTAACTATGGAGATATACCGGTTTTATCTAAGGAAGGATATGCTTTCCTTGGATGGTTTACTGACCCGTTATATGGGAGTTTAGTTACTGCTAATACAACTGTATCAATTTTAGAAAACCAAACATTATATGCACATTGGGAATTGTTAGAGCCATTTGTGGAGTCAGTTGTGATGGTTAAGGGAGATGTGCATACGATAAACTCAGAGGTGTATCATGTGGACAGCGGTGTGTTGGTGGTTGCAGGGTACAAGAGTGGACAGATGGTAGACAAGACATATGTGCCGTACAGCAAGGATATGCCGGATGCAGAGCTGACGGGCGATATTGATGAAATACGGGTTATGGTCTGGGATGCGCTTGGCAGTTTTAAGCCAGTGTGTGAAATGGAGATTATACCCGAAAGTGAATTTGCGACAGAATAATAAAGAGCACAAGCAATGAAAAAATTGCTTGTGCCTTTTTGCTTTAAAGTGGCACAAAAAAGCCTTCCCCTCTGAGGGGAAGGTGGGTTTTGCGGGCGTCATGAGCGAGGCGAGGAAGTGCTCTTGGGGCGCAAAACTCGGATGAGGTGGTATGGTATAAATTACACCTCATCAGTCACTTCGTGACAGCTTCTCCTCAAGGAGAAGCCTTTTAGCATTCAATTTTAAGTGTTTTGCCCGTTTCGGGATGGGTGAAAATCAAGGTGTGGCAATGGAGTCGGAACGTTTTGCCGGGGATTTCTTCGCCATACAGAAAATCGGCATACAAGGGATGCCCAATGTGGGCAAAATGTACGCGGATTTGGTGTGTTCTGCCCGTTACGGGTTCGGCTTCTACCACAGACAGTCCGTTTTCTGCAGAAAGGGTGCGGAAAACCGTTTCGGACGGCTTACCATCGGGAGAGATGCATCTTTTTATGATGCTGTCGGTACACCTTGCGATGGGCGCATCAACCGTTCCCGATTCGGGCGGTGTACCCACCACCGTTGCCCGATAGATTTTACGGATTTCGCCATTTTTCAATTGCTTTGACAGCTGAAAGGCGGTATTTTTATCTTTGGCAATCAGAACCAGCCCCGATGTATCCTTATCCAGCCGATTCACGGGTCTGAACACAAACGGCGCACCTTTAAAATAATACATTACAAAGTTTGCAAGGGTTCCGCTTTTAAAATTCAGGGTCGGATGCACAGGAATGCCTTTGGGTTTGTTTACCGCGAGCAAAAAGTCGTCCTCATACACAACCTCCAAATCGCCTTTTTCGGGCAAAATGTTATCCGAGGTCAGGTCGGGGAGCGTTACGGTTACCGTATCGTCCGATTGTACCACAAAATTGGAAAATACGGCATTGCTGTTTACAGCAATGCCGTTTGTTTTCTTTAAGCTTGTAATCATACGTCGGGAAAACTTGAATTTCTGCTTTAAAAGCTTTCCAACCTCAATCGGCTCTCCCTCATGCACATAGGTCTTTTCCATAGCTTAGTCTTCGTAAAAATAATCTTTAATCAGCTTTGCGCGGATGTAGCCACGGTCCTTGGTGGTGGAATCAATGTAGAAATGTCTGGAATAATAAAAGCGGATTAAATCAAATACCTTTGCGCAGGTGTTTAAGTAGAGGTGTTCTACCTTGTGCTCGCGCATGATTTTATCGGTTACATTCATCAGTACCTTGCCGATACCGTTGTTCTGGTGGTCAACCGAAACACCGAAACGGCTAAGATAAGCGGTGTGATCCTCTTCGTTGATATCCAAGCGGATACTGCCCACCGGCACCTCGTTAATGGTGGCAAGCAATACAACCTTGTTGCGGATATCGTTTAAAACGTCCTCTTCGGTTTCGTTTAAGGCTTCAATATCGGACAAGCCTGCAAGCTTAATGTATTGCTTGAAAGCTTCTTTTGTAATCTGCATAACCGCGTGCACATCGTATTCGTTTGCGATACGCACATGAAAACTGTGTTTTAACATAGTACTTTAAAATCCTTTCTTAGTTGCCCATCAGCATGGTCATGATGGCTTTTTGTGCGTGCAGACGGTTTTCTGCTTCGTCAAAAATTACAGAGTTCGGACCGTCGATAACTTCTTCTGTTACTTCGTACCCACGGTAAGCAGGCAGACAGTGCATAAATACCGCATCTTCTTTTGCGTTTTTAAACAGCTTACCGTCAATGGTATAATCTTTGAAAATTTCAATTCTCTTTGCTTTTTCAGCTTCCTGACCCATGCTTACCCAGGTATCGGTGTAAACAGCGTCCGAATCTTTAATGGCTTCTACCGGGTCGTTGGTGATGGTGATTTTTGCACCGGTTTTCTTGCCGATTTCAATGGCTTCGTCCACAATTTCCTGTGCACATTCGTAGCCCTTGGGGGTTGCAACCGACATATCCATACCTGCCATTGCACAAGCGTGAAGCAGGGAATGGGTTACGTTGTTGCCGTCACCGATGTAAGACATTTTCAAGCCCTCAAGCTTGCCTTTGTGTTCATACACGGTAAACAGGTCTGCCATTGCCTGGCAGGGATGCATGTAGTCGGTCAAACCGTTGATAATCGGAATAGAGCCGTATTCCGCCAAATCCAAAACGTCCTGATGTGCATAGGTGCGAATCATAATGCCGTCTACAAAGCGAGACAGAACATTTGCAGTATCATAAATGGTTTCGCCTCTGCCCAATTGGATGTCGGCAGAGCTTAAAAAGAGGGGATAACCGCCAAGCTCTACAGTACCCACCTCAAAGGATACACGGGTACGGGTAGAGGATTTGGTGAAAATCATACCCAATGTTTTGCCGTCCATGGGCTTGAAAGGAATGCGGTTCTTTCTCTTGTTCTTTAAATCCTCAGTTAATGAAAGTAACTGGTGAAATTCGTCTAAAGTAGCATCTGTTACGCTGATAAAATGTTTCATATTTAAAAACTCCTTTACAGTATTTCAGAAAGACAAGCAATGAGCTTATCCACATCTTCTTTGGTTACAATGAGCGGCGGCAGGAAACGTAAAATTTTGCCTGCAACCGTGCCGATTAGAAAGCCTTTTTCCTGCAAAGCCTTACAAACGTCATCTGCAATCGGCTCTGAAAGCTCTGCACCAAGCATTAAGCCTAAACCGCGTACCTCTTTAATAACGGGCTTTTGCTTTTTAAGTTCCATCAGCTGATCTCTGAAATAGGCACCCGTTTTACAAACATTTTCTAAAATGTTTTCTTCCTGCATAATGTCGAATACAGCATTTGCTGCCGCAGTTGCGATAAAGTTACCGCCAAAGGTGGAGCCATGGTCACCCGGCTCAAAATATTTGGCAATTTCTTCTTTTGCACAAACCGCACCAATGGGTACACCGCCGCCTAAAGCTTTCGCAAGGGTAAAAATGTCGGGCTTAAGGTCATAATGCTCGTGTGCCATAAGGCGACCTGTTCTGCCCATACCGGTCTGCACCTCGTCTATAATCAAGAGCAAGCCTTTTTCTTCGCAAAGCGCACGAACTTCCTGCATGTAGCCGTAGTCTACGGGATGCACACCGCTTTCGCCCTGCACAAGCTCTAACATGACTGCAGCCGTTTCATCGGTTACTGCATTTTTCAGAGCCTCAAAATCGTTAATTTCCACATGGGTGTACGCAGGCATCATGGGGCGGAAGGGTTTTTGATACTTTTCCTGACCCGTTGCCGCAAGGGTACCTAATGTTCTGCCATGGAAAGAGTTTACCAAAGAAATAATTTTATATTTTTCGGGATGGCCGTTTTTATAGTGGTACATTCTGGCAAGCTTGATGGCACCTTCGTTGGCTTCTGCACCGCTGTTTCCGAAAAAGACTCTGTCTGCACAGGTGGCAGAGCAGATTTTTTCGGCTAAAAGTGCCTGTGGCTCAATGTAATAGTAATTCGAGGTGTGCAGCAGCTTTTCTGCCTGGTCCTTGATAGCCTGCACCAGCTTCGGATGGGAATGTCCCACAGCATTTACTGCAATGCCCGACAGAAAATCATAGTATTCCTTTCCGTCATGGCTTTTAAGCAGAATGCCTTTACCACTCTCAAAGGACAAATCCTTTCTGCCGTAGGTGTGCATAATGTTCTGATTGTCTTTTTCCTTAATCTGTTCAAATGTCATAGTTTATAAAACCTCCGGGTCTTAGGACGCACATACTGCGCCGAAATTCTTCATATAATAGGGAAGTAAACTTGAATATTTAACATTCTACCACAGAATGAATAAAAATGCAATAGCAAAATGCAAAAAATATAAATTTTATGAAATTTAAAGAAAACGGAAGAAAACAAAAGAAAAACAATTAAAAATGTCCGAAAAATCCGAAAATACAGCCTTGAACAATTCTTTGAATGTGCTATAATGAAGTTGTAAAAGTCAAAGAAAGTCAAAGTCTAAAACGGAGGATGGTATGAAAATCAGTGATATTATAGAAAGCTTTTTAAAGGAAATGATAGAAGAGGAAAACGGGGAAGCCAACTTTCAGCGCAATGAGCTGGCAAGCCGTTTGAATTGTGTACCCTCGCAGATTAACTATGTGATAAATTCCCGCTTTACCAATGACCATGGCTACATTGTAGAAAGCAGAAGAGGGGGCGGCGGCAGCATCACCATCCGTCGGGTAAAAACCGATAAATCGGGGTATATTATGCACATTGTAGCAGGAATGGGCGATACGCTCAGCCAGCAAAGTGCATTTGCTTTTATCAAGAATTTTACCGATTACGGTATCGTTTCGGAGCGGGAGGCAAAGCTGATGACTGCGGCAATTTCCAACAGCGTTCTTCGCAGAATAACGCAGCCCGGCCAGGATATGCTTCGGGCGTCCATTATCAAAAATATGCTTGTAAGCTTAGTGTGATCAGCAAAGGAGGAAATAGGTATGATTTGTCAGGTATGTGGTAAAAATGTAGCAAGTATCCATTTGCAACGTGTTGTAAATGGAAAGCGCAGTGCCATTTATTTGTGCACAGCCTGTGCCAATGCACTGCAAAATAGTAAAAATGCAAATAATATGCATAAAAATACGGAAGGAGTGGGTTTTATGCCATTCTTTGAGAGTAAGTTTACCGATAAAGCGGAAAGTGTAATCAAAAAGGCAAACGAAATGGCGCTGGAATGGGGGCATGGTTTCGTGGGCACCGAGCATATTTTATACGGACTCTCGGTGATTGACAATTCCGTTGCGTTTAATGTGTTGAAAGAATACGGCATCACGCCCGAAAACATTATTGAACGGGTTCGTAAAATCCGTGGTATAGATATGCCGGTAAGTGCGGTGCGCGGCATGACCCCGAGATTAAAGCGAATTGTGGAATTAAGCTTTCTGGAAGCCCAGAAGCTTGGACACAGCTATATCGGTACAGAACATATTTTAATGGCGATACTCCGGGACGGTGAAAGTGTTGCGGCACGCATCATTTCCGAGCTTTCGGACAGTGCCGAGAAGATTTATTACGATTTAATCAAGGCGTACGGCGATGAAAACCAGGCGGAAGAAATGACAGAGGATTTGGTGAATAAGAAGAACAAAAATCCCGCAACCCCTACCTTAGATGAGTTCGGCAGAGATTTGACCAAAATGGCATCCGAAGGAAAGTTTGACCCGGTTATCGGCAGAAGCAAAGAAATTGATCGCGTGATTCAGGTGCTCTCCCGACGTACCAAAAACAACCCTTGCTTAATCGGTGAGCCGGGTGTCGGTAAAACGGCTATTGCAGAGGGATTGGCGCAAAAGATTTACGAGGGTCAGGTGCCCGAGATTTTAAAAGAAAAGCGCGTAATCACCTTGGATTTGTCTTCTATGGTGGCAGGTGCCAAATACCGCGGTGAGTTTGAAGAGCGCATGAAAAAGGCGGTCGACGAGCTGAAAGCCGACGGTAACATCATCTTGTTTATTGATGAAATCCATACCATTGTAGGTGCAGGTGCCGCTGAAGGCGCAATTGATGCTTCCAACATCTTAAAGCCGTCCTTAGCACGCGGAGAGGTACAGCTGATTGGTGCAACCACCATCAACGAATACAGAAAATACATTGAAAAAGATGCGGCGCTTGAACGTAGATTCCAGCCCATTACAGTGGGTGAGCCGACCGTGGATGAAACCATTATGATTTTAATGGGACTGAGAGATAAATACGAGGCACATCACAAGGTAGAAATCACAGACGGTGCATTAATCGCCGCGGCAAAGCTTTCGGCACGATACATTACAGACCGTTTCCTGCCCGACAAAGCCATTGACCTGGTAGACGAAGCGGCAGCAGGCGTGAAATTAAAATCCTTTACGGCACCCTCTGCTTTAAGTGATAAGCGAAATGAGTTTGAAAAGGTAAAAGCGGAAAAGGAAAGTGCCATTGCGGCGCAGGATTTTGAAAAAGCGGCGTCTTTGCGTGACAGAGAATCCACCCTCGCAAAAGAAATCGAAGAGGAAAAAGAAAGCTGGAAAAAAGAGGCACAAATCCGTAAAACCGCAGTTACCGAGGCAGAAATTGCAGGCATTATTGCCCAGTGGACGGGAATTCCCGTAAACCGCCTGCAGGAGGAAGAAAGCCAAAGACTTTTACATCTGGCAGATACACTCCATAACCGTGTTATCGGTCAGAACGAGGCTGTCGAATCCCTTGCCAAAGCAGTAAAGCGCGGCAGAGTGGGCTTAAAAGACCCCAAACGTCCCATCGGCTCGTTTATTTTCTGCGGACCGACGGGCGTAGGTAAAACTGAGCTTTGTAAAGCCCTTGCCGAAGCGGTATTCGGGGACGAAAATGCCATGGTGCGTTTAGATATGTCCGAGTACATGGAGAAGCACACCGTGTCCCGTTTAGTTGGCTCACCTCCGGGATATGTGGGCTACGAAGAGGGCGGTCAGCTTTCCGAAAAGGTGAGAAGAAAACCCTATTGCGTAGTGCTGTTTGACGAAATTGAAAAGGCGCACCCCGATGTATTCAATATGCTTCTGCAGATCTTAGAGGACGGTATTTTAACCGATTCCCAGGGCAGAAAGATTGACTTTAAGAACACCATTGTGATTATGACTTCCAACGTGGGTGCAACGCACATTGTTTCGCCGAAAAAACAGTCATTAGGCTTTGGCGATGCATTAAGCGATGCGGAAAAGGATTATGCACAAATCAAGGAAAGCGTGCTGGGTGACTTGAAGCACACCTTCAAGCCCGAATTTTTAAACCGCGTAGACGACATCATTGTGTTTGACCGCTTGAAGAAAGAGGAAATCAAGCTGATTGCGGGCAATATGTTAAAGACACTTTTAGAGCGACTTTCGGCAAACGAAATTACCGCGACCGTTTCGGATGCGGCAATCGAAATGCTCTCGGATGCAGGCTTTGACCCTATCTACGGCGCAAGACCGCTCCGACGTGCCATTGTGTCAAAGGTGGAAGATACCTTGGCAGAAGCCATGCTGGACGGCACGGTTAAAGCAGGTGACACCATTCTTCTTGACGCAGACAGCGACAAAATTGTTATTAAAAAAGAACAGTAAAAAATATCGTACGCAATTGCGTACGATATTTTTTATTGCTTATCAAACTGTTCAATCTGTTTAAACATTTCTTCGTCTGACGGATAGGTTTTGTCGCCGATGACCACAAAACGGTCGGGAATCCAGGTGACCGTTTTACCTAACCCCTCCGAAATGGCACGCACAGGCACAAGTGTTCTGCCGTTTTCCACAAAGGGAGGCGTGTCTAAGCTTTTCTGCACACCGTTTACTGCCATGATATTGCTTCCCACATTCATGATGATACGATTGCCGTTAAGCTCGATGACAATGCCCCGGGTTTCTTCCACATAGGTAACCGTTGCGCCTAATGCTTCTGCAATAAACCGAATGGGAACCATGGTTCTGTCATTTACCGTCTTGGGGCGAACATCAGGGTTGTTTGCATCTACCGAAAGCTTTTCACCGAATGTCCACACATAACGGTCGCCAAGCTCTAAAATCAACACATCCTCCACGGGCATCATTTCGGTAGAGGTGATTGCCGCGGAAGAAGCGCGAAGGAGTCCGCCGTAATCTTTATCAATCTGTACCGTTACCTTGTCGCCTTTTTTAAGGCTTTCTGTGCCTAAAACTTCCCAGCCGGTTTCGCCTGTTGTAAGGTCTATGCCGGTCTCTTTTTTGTTTGCACCGTTTACCGTATAGAAAACATGGCAGTTTTTGCCGGTGTTTTCATGTATCAGCTTGTAAAAGCAAATATTAAACAAGCCGTCTTTGGGTACTTCAATTTCAAATTTTGCCGAGGCAGGACCGTCCTCTTCATACGAATAAGAGGTGTTGGTGTTCAAATACCCCACAAGTGTGCTGTTGTTCCAGGTGCCTGTGGAAGAAAAGCCTTTATCGTGAATGGTTTTTACATACATCTCACCCAATGATACGTTTTCATACTTTGTGGTGTAGGGGCGATGCTTGTCCACTACATCACCGTCAATTGCATAAAAGCTCGGGTTGTCCAGCATAATCCATTGACCTGCCTTAGCATCCGAAATGATTTCAACCGTCAACTGATTGTCTTTTACTTCTATGCCGTCTAAGGTGATTTTGGTCATCCTGTCTGTCTGCGGAATGCCGATTTCTGCAATTTTTTCACCGTCATATCCGCTGAGACGAATCTTTGCTTCCTTCTGTCCGCCCGAGGACATGACATGCGCTTCAAAATTGTGTTGACCGTTTGGAATGTGGTACAGCTTCTGGAAAGTGGTGACTTTGTAATCTTTGTCTCCCCGGTGTGCAAGTACATGGTTACCGCCAACTGCAAATTCGTCGTTGCGTTCAACAATACTTACATCAATGTCGCCCGTTTCGCCCCAGGCAACGGGATTCTGCAACGGCAGGGGAGCGGTGGCGTAGTCGGGATTGTCATTGTATTCAAATTCGCTTGCGCCCAAAAGGTTAATGTCCTTTAAAGGCTTTGCGTAAAATTTTGCATAATCAAAAGAGTTTTCTGCAGGAAGCTTTGATTTGTCAGCTAAAGTGTCACCCGATTCCCAGGCGAGGGTGGTAATCCACATAAACTGTTGCGAATAGTGCAGAAAAGCCTCTTTTCCGTTTTTGCTGAATACAAGCTCACCGTCAACATAGTAATTGATGCGGTCAGGAAGCCATTCCAAGCCGTAAACATGCTCTTCGTTGATGTTAAATCCGTCTAAAATATCATTGTAAAAGCCAACCTTTGTACCGATGGTGCAGTAATAGTTGCAGGCAACATTCGGTCGGTCGGAGTTGAATTCAAAATCCAGCTCCTGGGTGTGCAGATTTTCAATATTTTTGGTGTAGTCGCTGGCACTTGCGCCGTGTAACCAGAAAGCGGAGTGTATACCGCCTGTTACATTGGTGAGCTTGCCCTTGAATTCATAATAGCCGTAGCCAAACAGCTTGTTGGAAATAATACCGCCACCCGTGATGGTGTCCACGCCGTTAATATCCTTGTATTCTACATTGTGATACATTCTGCCGTCATGGGTGAACACGTTCATCGCCATGTTTTTACCGCCGTTCCGCTCGTCTAAGCGATAGTGCCAGATGTCGGGGTTGATGGGTGTGTCAAAGCTTTCTTCAAATAAAAGTGTGTAGTTTGCATCGGGTGCGCCTGATACAGAGGTCAGAAAGGATTCTCTTTCCGCATCGGGCTGATACGCGCTGAGCGGTGTGCCCGGGTCGGTGGGTACGTCCTTGATTTTTGCGTTTTCAGGGATTTCGGTCACCGCTTTGTCGGTGGGTACAAGCTTGATGGCACTTGTTCGGATAATGCCGACACGGTTTAGTATTTCGGCAGATTCGTTGCCATCACCCGAAAAATCAAACACGCCCAAATAGCTCCAGGCGGGAGTTTCAAGATCGCCAAATGCCTGACGAACCATAAAATCGTCCATCTTGCCGTTGTGATGCAAGGTCATATCCACGTTGCTGAAATTGCGGAAGTGAGGCATCGCCCAGTAATACATTTCATAGTTACCGGGTTCGATATTTTCAATTTTAAAGGTCAGGGTTGCACCTGCTTTATCGGAATACAAATGTGTACCGCCATCATAACCCGGAACGGCTGAGGAGGTGGTCCATCTGCCGGTGGTTTCGGTGTAAGGGATTACAATTTCGTTTGCAAAAGACTCGAGGGTCAGCCCTTCGGGTAATTCTACCTTAGGTCCTGCGTTGACATCTTCCTCGGTGACCGCTTTGTCGGTGGGAACGAGCTTTACCGCATTTGCACGAAGAACTCCGCCGGGATTGGTAATGAAAAGCTTCTCGTCTGCAGAACCGCTTAAGTCAAACACCCCCAAAGATACCCAACCGGGTGCGACCGTTTCGTCCGCGTTAATCTGTGCACTTAAGCTTCTCTCGGTTGTCTTACCGTTGTGGCTGATTTCCAGAGTGAATTTTTTGCCGTACTTGGAGTGGGGCATCAGCCAGTAATACAGTTCATAGTTTCCTTTTTTCACTTTATCGAATTCAAAGGTAACCGTATCTCCTGCCGCGTTGGAAAAAATGTGTGTTCCGCCGTCGTGGCTTGCCACCGCAGAGGATTCGGTCCACAAACCCGTGGTATCGGTTACGGGAATAATTATTTCATTGCCGAAACTTTCGGTTGTGTAGGTATAACCTGCAGGCTCGGATGCCGCAAAAACAGTTATACCGCTTAAAAGAATACAAATCAGAAGTATGCAGATTGTTTTTTTCATAAGAACACCTCTCTTTGTTTCTATTGTACCATACTACGGTGCAGTAGGTATAGGAAAAACATTTTTAAAAATGGTAATTTCATGCATTAAGAGTTGACGAACATACAATTTTAAAGTATAATCAAAGCAAGGGGTGATTTTTTGGAAAGCATGGAATTTATAAAAAAGTATTATGAGTACTTAGAGCAGGACTTAGGCTTGTCGGTTACGTTGCACTGCCCGCCTCAAAGTTCAGAACGAGCTTTTTTGCAGGAAGCTCTGCCCATCCCGGAGGTGCATTTTAATTCCTACTGCACCTATATCAAGCAAACGCTTGAACTGCATCATAAATGCCTTTTCTGCCAGACGAAAGCGATGAACAAATGTCTTGAAAAAGGTGCGTTTGCGGGAAGCTGTCACGCAGGAGTGTTTGAATATGTGTACCCTTTAAAATTCGGCAACAAGGTTGTGGGAAGCCTGAATGTGGGCGGATATTTGTCTGCGGATTTCTCCAAGCGGGCAAAAGAAATTTGTGCCGAAACATCCGTGGATTTTGCAAAGCTGTCCGAATTGAGCCGTGCACTTAAATCGGAAATCCCTGAAAAAGATAAGGTGGATATGCTGATTGTGCCTCTGCTTTGCATGATTAAAAATGTATCCGCCTTGCAAATCGGCAGAAACGCAAAAAATCCGATGCAGGCGATTGTGGCATATTGCGATCGGGCTTATACGAAAAAAATTACGGTCAAAAGCTTAAGCGAACAGTTTTTCTGCAGTGAATCCTATATTGCGCGAAATTTTAAAAAAGAAACGGGCAAAAGTCTGCCCGAGTATATCAACAGCTTGCGTATCAGAAATGCCATGCAGCTTCTTCGCTCTACCAACTCGGATATTGCCCAAATCGGGGCAACGGTGGGGTATGATGACCCATCTTATTTCACCAAGTGTTTTATAAAAATTACGGGGGTGTCGCCCAGAGAGTGGCGGAGAACCAACTGAAAAAGTGAGGCTTTTGCCTCACTTTTTCAGTTGGATATAATTTCTACTGTTTTGGTGGTATCCTCCCAGTTTACGGTACAGTTAAAACTTTCGGCAACGGCACGCACGGGAATGAGTGTGCGGTCGTTTATCAATTGTGCAGGTACGTCTAAAGTTTTTTCTGTTCCATTTACGGTGTAGACTGCGTTATCAATCTGCATTTTTATAACGGTTTCACCTTTGGTGGCGGTTACCGTTTTGGTGGCATCATCCCACAAAATTTCTGCACCCAGTTCCGTAAAAATAGCCCGAAGCGGAACGAGTGTTCTGTCATTTTGTAAAACGGGAGGCTGGTCAAAGGTAAGCCTTTTGCCGTTTACCGTAACATCAATTATGGGTTCGGGCTTGCCTAAAAAGTGTACGTTGCTTGCATCAATCATGGTAGTTTCCAGTTGAATTTTTACCCAATCCTCCGGTGTACCGTAATAATATATCTGAAGGGGCTTGTAAAGATAAGAAAAGGTTTCTGTTTCAATTTTGGTTATGGTAGAGGGCAGAGTCAGCTCGGAGAGGGTGTTAACAGTCTCAAAGCATTTGGTGGGTAAAACCGTGGTACCTTCGCCTAATGTTATCTTTTTCAGCTTTCTGCAGCTGTTAAAAGTCGTTCCGTTAAAGATAACAGGTCCTGCAAAGGTCAGTTCCTGTAATTCCATGTTGGCAAAAAAGGTCAGACCGCAAAAGGTAACGGGCGTTTTGGTTACCGAGGTGACAGTTTGCAAGCTCTGGCACATGGCAAAGGCGTTTCGGTCAATCACAAGATTGTTGCCGTTTATCACAAGTGTTCTGCCAAGAGCGCCGTAAAACGCATCCTGACCGATATATTCTAAATTCGGCGGCAGAACAAGGTCTCCGACGTAGCAACCGTAAAAGGCTGAATCTTCAATACGGCGTAAGCTGTCGGGCAAATGTATATATTCTATTTCGCTGGCACCTCTGAAGGCATCTTCGGCGATGGAAGTGAAGCCTTCTTCAATGTAACAGCCTGTTATACCGCAAAGATAATAATCGTCAAAATCCAGCTCGCCCCAACCGGATACATACATAAATCCGTCATCGTAAATGATGGCTCTTATGTTTTCTGCAAGTTGTTCATCCCATTCTACCACATCCGAATGCACCGGCATATCCGATGCGTAGCAGGGCAGCGCAACGCAGATTAAAAGTAAAATGAATAGAATGCCCCAAATTTTTTTCATAAATGTCTCCTCCAATCTTGTGGAAATATTATAGCATGGGGAAGGTTACCCGGTCAATATAAAAAGCGTTTTTATTTTTGTTTACGGTATTCTCTCGGTGTGAATCCCGTGTGTTTTTTGAATACGGCGTTAAAAAATTTTGTGTCTGCGTAACCGCACTCGGATGCGATTTCTGTTACCTTTTTATTGGTTTCGGTAAGCAGTCTTAATGCCTGCTCTATACGGATTTTTTGCACATACGCCGAAAAAGAAATGCCCGTTTCTTTTTTAAATCTCTTGCTTAAATAAGCGGTGCTGTAACAAAGCTTCTTGCTAAGTGCCGAAAGATGGGTTTTGTCTCTTAAATTTTTTTCGGTGTATTTCATGATTTCAAGGCAAAGACTGTCCTCTGTGTCCGGCAGAATAGCGTTGTCTTTGCGCATGGTTAAAATAATAATTTCAATTAGCTTTACACGCAGGATTTCGAGATAACCCGGTGCTTTTTGATTTTGTTCTTTCAGCATCGCTTGAAGCAGGGATAACACTTCACCTGATTCATCCTTAAAAAAGCGATTGGCAGGATTTAAATTGGTGGCGGTGAAATTGTATTTTAACATATAGCTGTTTACTACATCTGAAAAATCACGTTTATTTTTCAACGCCAGATCAATAAATTCTCCGAAGAACAAGCAGTTTAAAATTTCAAAATTCTTTGTTTCGTCTACAATATAATGGTGGCAGGCATCATAATCCATAATCAGATATTCACCCTCGGCAATAGTGCGTTCTTCACCGTTTAAAATGTGTTGCGCTTTTCCCGAAAGCACGTAAGCCAACTCAAAAAAATCGTGCTTATGTAATTTCACCGAACTGTTTTGAGAAATGCGTAAGTTTATACCCTGCTCAAATAAATTTTTGTATGTTTCCATAGTTAAAATACCCCCGTATTTTGTAAAAAAAGTAGGTTGTTTTTATTATACAACCGATTTATAATAAAAGCAAGAGGGAGGAATGAAAAATGCTTTATAAAAAGAACAAAAGCGAACAACTGAACATGGAATTGTTCCAAAATCCCACGGCTGAGTACCGTGCAACCCCTTTCTGGGCATGGAACGGGAATTTGGAAAAGGAAAAACTGCTTAGCCAGATTGAAGCCTTTAAATCCATGGGGTTCGGCGGATTTCATATGCATTCCCGTTCAGGACTTTCCACCGAATATTTAAGTGAAGAATTTATGGACATGGTAAAGCTTTGCCGTGACAAAGCTGAAAAAGAAGAGATGCTTGCCTGGTTATATGACGAGGACAGGTATCCATCGGGCTTCGCAGGCGGTCTTGTGACCAAAGACCCGATACACCGTCAGAAGCTTTTGCGCATCACCCATACCAAAAAGGATTTTGTTTCCAAGGAAGAGGGAACAAAAACGGGAAAAGCCTACCTTGTTGCGACTTTTGATATTCAGCTGGATGAAAACGGCTATATGACAGGCTATAAAAGAATAGAGCAAAACCAAAATGCAGAGGGCATAAAGCGATATTTCTATGTGGAAACCGCAGGTGAAAACGGCTGGTGGAACAATACCGCGTATGCGGATTTACTTTCTCCCGAAACAGTAAAGAAATTTATAGATGTAACCTATGAGAAGTACAAAGAGGCGGTAGGGGAAAGCTTTGGCAAATCGGTTCCTGCCATTTTTACCGATGAACCCGAGATGGCACAAAAAAGAGTGCTTTCTGCTCCCGATACCGAAGATTTAAGCAGAATTTTTATTCCCTGGACAACCAATTTAGATGATACATATTTTGAAGAATACGGCGAGCATTTAGAGGATAAAATTCCCGAGCTGTTCTGGGATTTTGCTGACGAAAAAGTATCCGTTACCCGTTACCGTTATCATGAGCATACCGCAAAGTGCTTTTATGAAGCCTTTGCAAAGCAATGCGGTGACTGGTGCGAAAAAAACAATATTGCACTTACCGGACATTTCATGCACGAAGAAACGTTGGAACATCAGTGCCAGTATAATGGTGACGTGATGCGACATTATAAAAACTTCGGAATCCCCGGTATTGATATGCTTTGCAACAACGTGCAGTTAAACACCGCAAAGCAGTGTCAGTCAGTAAAGAATCAGACGGGAAAAGAAGCCATGCTTTCCGAACTTTACGGTGTAACCAACTGGGACTTTGATTTTAGGAGTCATAAATTCCAGGGAGACTGGCAGGCGGCTTTGGGTGTAACGGTACGCGTACCGCACCTTTCCTGGTATTGCATGAAGGGAAGTGCCAAGCGTGACTATCCTGCCTCTATTCACTATCAGGCACCCTGGCACAAGGATTACAAATATATAGAGGACCATTTCGCAAGATTAAATACGGTACTCACCCGCGGTGAGCCGGTTGTGGATGTGGCGGTGCTTCATCCCATTGAAAGCTACTGGCTGCACACAGGCCCCAATGCCACAAGCGGAGCAGTAGCAGAACAACTGGACGAAAACTTTGAAAACTTAACCCAATGGTTGCTTACGGGACTGGTTGATTTTGATTTTATCAGCGAAGCCCTTTTGCCCGAGCAGATTGGTGAAATTTCAAACGCTCTGCCAGTGGGGAAAATGCAGTATAAAACGGTAATTATCCCGGGCTGTGAAACAATCAGACAATCTACTTTCGATGTTTTGAAAGCTTTTAAGCAAAAGGGTGGCAGAGTGCTGTTTATCGGGGATTGTCCGAAGTTTGTTGATGTTGCACAAAATGATGAAATCGCAGAATTTTATGCCTCCTGCGAAAAAGTAGGCTTTGAAAAGAATAAAGTTTTAGGTGCGTTGCATGCAGAACGAACCTGCCGTGTTGTAAATGGTGAAAAGCAGAATGCAGAGCGCTTTGTGCATTGCGTGCGCCGCGACAACGGCAAAAAATGGTTGTTCTTGGCACCTTACAAATATGAATACAGTAAAAAAGAACAGGACATTCAGGTTTCGGATGCCCTTTGTGTGGAAGTAAACGGAAGCTACAATGTAAAGCTGTACGATACCCTTTTGGGAAAAGTAAAATCCGTTCCTTACGAAACAAAGTACGGGAAAACTTACATATATATAAACGCAGCACCTTTTGACAGCTTCTTATTTGAACTGACCGAAGGGGAAGGCGGCTATAAAGCGGAAGAACCCGCAAAATCGGTTCTGACTAAGGTGGACTTTAAGCCAAAAGTGCCCTTTACCCGTACCGAGGACAATGTATATTTGCTGGACATGGCAGAATATAAACTGGACGACGGCTTGTGGCAGTCTCTTGAAGAGCTAAGCCGAATCGACACGGAGTGTCGAAGCATTTTAAACTATCCCGCAGCAAACGGTAAAGATGCACAGCCCTGGGTGCTGGGCAAAGATAAACCCACGCATTTTGTAACCTTGAAATTCACTGTACCGAGCAAAGTAGAGATAGCGGTAGATTTAGCTGTCGAAGAAGCGGAATCGGTTGTGCTAAACGGTACAAGCATTGCCCTTAACCCCAAAGGCTATTATACGGATGAAAGCATTCCCCGTTACCACTTAGGCACTTTAAATGAGGGATTAAACGAACTGATTATAAAAATGCCCATCAGTAAGCGCATAAGTCTTGAAAATTGCTTCCTGCTCGGGGAATTTGATGTTTCGGTTTCGGGCTGTATTGCAGAAATCCTGCCTGCTTCCGATACAATTGCCTTTGGGAATATTGTGTCGCAGGGCATGCCCTTTTATGGCGGTCATGTGCGGTATGATACAAGTATCGAAGTGCCTGAAAACGCCACTCTTCGCATCCGCACAAATGTTTATCGCGGTGCAGCGGTAAAGGTGTACTTGGACGGAGAATTTACCGATTATATTGCTTGTCCGCCATATATACTTACCATTCCAAACGTTTCAAAGGGTAAGCATACCGTAACCTTTGAGCTTTTGGGCAACCGCGTAAACACCTTCGGGCCTCTCCATCACACTCCCGAAACCTTTAGGTGCAGCCCGGCGTGTTGGTATGGTGTAAACGAAAGATGGGCATACGAATACATTTTAAAAGAAACGGGCATTTTAGTATCCCCCGTCATTGAAATTTTAAAGTGATAAACGGAAAAAGAGGTATATTTTTGGAAATGTACCTCTTTTTATACATTTATTCCTAAGAAATTGAAAAAAAGTGTTGACTTTTTCAAAAATTTATGTTAAAATCTCATTATTGCAGTACTGGGAGGTGTAATAACATGCTTAGAACATATCAACCTAAAAAGAGACACAGAGCTAAAGAACATGGCTTCAGAAAAAGAATGCGTACTGCCAACGGCCGTAAGGTATTGGCTAGAAGAAGAGCAAAAGGCAGAGCAAGATTATCAGCATAAGGACGTGGTAAAACACGTTCTTTTTGTACTTAGGAGATTTTGTGTATGGAAACCATCAAAGAAAATTTCATATTCAAAAAAGCCTATAACAAAGGAACAAAGCAGGCAGGAAAATATGTTGTGCTTTACAGCCTGAAGCGAAAAAGCGGAATAAGATACGGCGTAACCGTTTCAAAAAAAATCGGAAAAGCGGTTGTGCGAAACAGACTACGGAGACAGTTTCGTGAATGTCTCCGCATTTTGGAACCTTATATAGGCGATGGCCAAGACATCGTTCTGGTGGCACGCAGTGCGGCGGTTTATGCACCGTACTCGGCACTGCTGGATTCCATCCGCGGTCAGATGATAAAAGGAGGTATGCTTAATGAAGAAGCTCTTCATTCTTCTCATTAAAGGCTATCAGAAATTCATCTCTCCGCTGAAAGGACGCCAAACTTGTATCTTTATTCCAACCTGCTCGGAATATGCCGTGCAGGCAATCACGAAGTATGGAGCTATAAAAGGCTCCTATTTGGCGTTACGCAGAATACTCAGGTGTCACCCCTTTTCAAAAGGCGGATATGACCCTCTGAAATAGTTTAAGGAGAATATTATGTTCGAATTGCTGGTCTACAAGCCACTGGCGTGGATTTTGATTCAGATTTACGCGCTGGTGCAAAACTACGGCTTGTCCATCATACTGTTTACCATTATTATTAAGCTTTTGATGTTGCCGCTTTCTATTAAACAGCATAAATCCATGGCAAAAATGCAACGTGTACGTCCTCTGATGGAATATCTCCAGAAAAAGTATAAGGACGATCAGCAACGCTTGCAGCAGGAGACCATGAAACTTTACAAGGAAGAGGGCGTAAGCCCTGCAGGCGGTTGCTTGCCTCTTTTGATTCAGCTTCCGATTTTAATTGGTTTGTATCAGGTTATCAACAGACCGTTAACCTTTATCCTGCAACTGCCAAAAGACGTAATTGCGGCGATGAAAGCAGAGTTGATTGACGCAGGTATTACCATTGGCGGCGAAATTGATATTTACAGAAATATGGGTGAGCTGAGCAACAAATTTGCAGAAGCAGTTGCAAAAATGACACGTCTTGACTTTAACCTGTTCGGTATTGATTTTTCGCAGACACCGGATTTTATGGGCGAAATCACCGTGCTTTGGCTGGTGCCGATTTTAGCGGCAGCTACCGCATACCTTTCTTCGTATGTAACAAGAAAGCTGCAGGCTATGCCCCAGACCGAACAGCAGGCGAGCTCTATGAAAACCATGAACATGATGATGCCCATGATGTCGGCAGTATTCTGTTTCATGCTGCCTGCAGGCGTAGGTCTTTACTGGATTATGAGTAACGTGGTTCAAATTGCACAGACAATCTTATTGAATAAGATTTTTTCTAACAAAAACGAGGAGGAAGAAATTGATGCAGAACAATACTTTAAAAAAGACAGAAATCACCGCAAAAAACATCAGTGAAGCAATGGCTAAAGCTGCTGAAATTTTCGGTGAAGCAGATATTGAATATGAAATTTTAGAAAATGCAACATCGGGCTTTTTGGGCATGGGTGCAAAACCCTGCAAGATTTTAGCCTGGGTAAACGGTGCGGAAGAACCCACCGATAAGGCAGAGGACTTTTTAAAGAAGGTCGTGTCCCTGATGGGTGTGGAAGCAACCTTTGATGTGAAAAACGAAGAGGATTCCCTTTCCATCACCATGGCAGGCGAAAAGATGGGTCTTTTAATCGGCAGACGCGGTGAAACCCTGGATGCACTTCAGTATTTAACCAGTATTGTAGTGAATAAAGACAGAGAAGATTACCTGCGTGTTTCTTTAGATACTGAAAACTACAGAGAAAAGCGCAAGGAAGTTTTGGAAAAACTCGCAAACAAGATTGCAGACAAGGTTGTCCGCAACGGCAGAAATATGACTTTAGAACCCATGAATCCCTTTGAAAGAAGAATCATTCATGCGGCACTCCAGGGTCATGACATGGTAACCACCTCTTCTGTTGGCGAAGAGCCGGAAAGAAGAGTTGTGGTAAGTCTTAAAAAGTAAGGGGAAGCAATCATGCGTACGATAGCTGCTATTTCAACCCCGTCGGGTACGGGCGGTATTGCAGTCATTCGAATCAGCGGTGATGAGGCGTTTTGTGTAACTGACAAGGTTTTTAAAGGTCAGGGGACAAAGCGCCTTTTTGAAGTCCCGGCAAATACTGTTGTGTTCGGCAGAATTGTGGATTCGGAGGGTAAGGAAATTGACCAGGTGTTAGCTTCGGTTTTCCGCGCACCCCATTCCTTTACGGGGGAAGATGTGGTGGAAATCAGCTGTCACGGCGGTATTTTAAACACAAAGCAGATATTAAAAACGGTTTTGGAAGCAGGTGCTGTGCTGGCCGATAAGGGCGAGTTCAGCAAACGCGCGTTCTTAAATGGAAAAATAGACCTTGCTCAGGCAGAGGGCATTATTGATTTAATCAACGCTGTATCCGAAAAGGGGGCAGACAAGGCAGTATTCCAGATGGAGGGCAGACTTTCAAAAGAAATCGGCGATTTAAGAGAAGTGCTTTTAAATCTTGCGGCACATTTGGAGGCGGCGGCAGATTTCCCTGAAGAGGACATTGACGAGCTTGCCCCCGAGGCGGTGCTTTCTACTTTAAAAGAAAGCCTTGCGCGTATGGATAAAATGCTTAAAACCGCGTCTTACGGCAAGGTTTTAAGAGAAGGCTTGCCCGTTGCGGTTATCGGAAAGCCCAATGTGGGAAAATCCTCTATTTTAAATTATCTGGCGGGTGAGGACCGTGCCATTGTAACCGATATCGCAGGCACAACCCGTGATGTCATTGAAGAGTTTGTGAATTTAGATGGCGTGCCCATTAAGCTGATGGACACCGCAGGCATCCACGAAACGGATGATGTGGTGGAAAAAATCGGCGTGGAAAAAAGTAAGAACGCGGCAGATCAGGCAACTTTTCTTTTAGCGGTGTTTGACGGTTCAAAACCGCTGGACGAAAAGGACGAAGAAATATTAAATTTAGTAAAAGACAGACCCCACGCGATCATACTGAACAAGTGTGATTTGGGTAAAGCAGTATCTCTTTCGGGGATAGAGGTTTCCGCAAAGCAGGGTGACGGCATGGACGAATTGGTAAAAGCTTTGGTGCAGTTTGCGTCAGGCGATGTGTCCGAGCGGGACACCGTTATTACCAATGAACGGCACTATGAATGCTTACTGCATTGCAAAGAAGCAGTACAGCGTGCAGTCGATTCGGCAGAGCTTGGTATGCCCACCGATATGCTTACGGTAGACATCCAGACTGCCATTGAAAATTTAGGCGAAATCACGGGACAGACCGTGTCCCAGGAAATTGTGGACAGAGTATTTCATAACTTCTGTTTAGGAAAATAAAAAGGAGAAACGTATGGCATCCTACATTGCAGGCGAATATGATGTAGCGGTAATCGGCGGTGGTCATGCGGGCGTGGAAGCGGCGTTAGCAGCGGCACGGCTCGGCATGAAAACGCTTATGTTTACCATTAATATGGACGCGGTGGGCAACATGCCCTGTAACCCCAGCATCGGCGGTACCGCAAAGGGTCACCTGGTGCGTGAAATTGATGCGTTGGGAGGTGAAATGGGTAAGGCGGCAGACAAGACCTTTATCCAGTCCAAAATTTTAAACCGGGGCAAGGGGCCTGCGGTTTATTCGTTGCGTGTACAGAGCGACCGCAGACGGTATCAGATGTATATGAAGCATGCGGTGGAATCAGTGCCGAATCTTTTCCCAAAGCAGGCGGAAATTACCCGTATCGGCATTGAAAACGGCATGGTGACCGAGGTGGAAACCCATGTGGGCGCCATTTATAAGGTGAAAGCGGCTATTATTGCCAGCGGTACATATTTAAAAGGCAGAATCATCATTGGAGATGTAAACTATGAAAGCGGTCCCGATGGCATGTTTCCGGCAATCGGCTTGTCCGCATGTTTACGGGAAGCAGGCATTGAGCTTCGTCGCTTTAAAACCGGCACACCCTCGCGTGTGCTTGCTTCCACTCTGGATTTTGACAAAATGGAAGTGCAGACCGGGGACGATGAAATTCAGCCCTTTTCCTTTGACAATACCGATATCGGCGAAAACCAGGTCAACTGCTACATGACCTATACCAACCAAAATACCCATAAGGTGATTATGGATAATATTCACCGCTCACCTTTGTACAGCGGTGTAATCGAAGGGGTAGGACCCCGCTATTGTCCGTCTATCGAGGATAAGGTGATGCGCTTTAAGGATAAAGAACGGCATCAGCTTTTCATTGAGCCGATGGGCTTAGATACCAACGAAATGTATGTGCAGGGCTTGTCCTCCAGCTTGCCTGAGGATGTGCAGATTCAAATGCTCCACACTATCCCGGGTCTTGAAAACGCGGTTATGGTGCGTACAGCCTATGCCATTGAATATGACTGTGCAGACCCGACCCAGATGTATCCCACATTAGAGTTTAAAACCGTCAGCGGACTGTATGGTGCAGGGCAGTTTAACGGTTCTTCGGGGTATGAGGAAGCGGCGGCACAGGGCTTGATTGCAGGTGTTAATGCGGCGCTGAAAATCAGCGGTAAGGAACCGCTTATCTTAGACAGAAGCACTTCTTATATCGGAACGCTGATTGACGATCTGGTAACCAAAGGCACCAATGAGCCGTACCGCATGATGACCTCCCGTTCGGAATACCGTCTGGTGCTCCGTCAGGACAATGCGGATTTGCGCCTCATGGGCTACGGACATACCGTGGGTTTGGTGTCCGATGAAAGATATCAGAGAATGCTGGATAAAAAAGCCTTGATTGAAGCGGAAATTGAGCGACTGGAGACCACCTCCACAGGCCCGTCCGAGGCATTGAACAAGATGCTGGAAGAAAAGGGGTCTACACCGTTAAAGAGCGGTGTGAAGCTCGCTGAACTCATTCGTCGTCCGCAGATTACCTATAAAGATATTGCAATCTGTGATACCCATCGCAAACCGCTTCCGAAAGATGTTTGCGAGCAGGTGGAAATTCAGATTAAATATGACGGTTATATCAAACGTCAGCTGGTGCAGATTTCTGCTTTTAAGAAAATGGAAGGCAAAAAGCTTCCGCAGGATACTTGTTATGCAGACATTCACGGTCTGCGCATTGAGGCAAGACAAAAATTAGAAAAAATCAAGCCGGAAAATTTGGGGCAGGCATCCCGTATTTCAGGCGTTTCGCCTGCAGACATTGCGGTTTTGGTGATTTACTTGGAACAGCTCAAACGGCAAAGGAATGAAAAGCATGATTGACAGATTGAAGCAAGGTTTTAATGACCTTTCCATGGAGGTTTCGGACGAACAGATTGCCAAGCTTTTGCGGTATGGCGAGCTGTTGGTGGAATGGAACGAAAAAATGAATTTAACCGCCATCACAGACCCTGTTGAAATTGCGGAAAAGCATTTTCTGGACAGTGCTATGTGCTTAAAGTGCGGCATCTCGGGCAGTGTGATTGATGTGGGTACAGGGGCAGGCTTCCCGGGCTTGGTGCTTAAAATCTTAAAGCCCGATATCAAGCTTTGTCTGCTGGATTCTCTGCAAAAACGTCTGACCTTCCTGCAGGCGGTGACCGAAGAATTAAAGCTAACGGACGTAACCTTTGTGCATGCCCGAGCAGAGGACGGGGGAAGAGATAAAAAATTAAGAGAGAAATTCGATTTTTCGGTGGCAAGAGCAGTGGCAAACCTTTCGACTTTAAGTGAATATTGTCTGCCCTTTGTCAAGCAGAACGGATATTTTGTAGCTATGAAAGGACCGAAAGCACAGCAGGAAATTGCAGACGGCAAGAATGCGCTTTCCAAGCTTGGCGGTCATGTGGAAACGGTGTTGGAGGAGAAAATTCCGGGTACCGACTTAGAACATGTGATTGTTACGGTAAAAAAAGTTCGACAGACCCCTCCGCAATATCCCCGAAAAGCAGGAAAACCGTCAAAAGAACCCTTATAAACAAACGAAACTCGTCGCATTACGCGACGAGTTTTTTTGCTTTTTTATTTCCCGATATGTTATAATTAAGCCATAGAAAATCACAAGAGAAAGGATGTTTTTTATGAGAGAAATGCTACAGGAGCGAAGCGGAAGCGTAACTAAAATTGTGCAGATTCCCATTTCACAAATCAGCACCAACCCCTATCAGCCCCGAAAGGTTTTTGAGCAGAATCAGCTGGAGGAACTGGCATCAAGTATTATGGAATATGGTGTGATTCAGCCCATTACGGTGCGCAGAAATTTTGTGGGCGGATATGAGCTGATTTCGGGGGAGAGACGTTTAAGAGCCTCAAAGCTTGCGGGTAAAACGACCATTCCCTGCATCATTGTGGATGCGGACGAAAACGATTCGGCAGTCATTGCACTTTTAGAAAACCTGCAACGGGCAGATCTTACATATATGGAAGAGGCGGAAGCCATATTTCATCTGATGCAGGAGCACAAATATACCCAGGAACAGCTTGCCAGAAAGCTTGGTAAAAGTCAGTCTGCCATTGCCAACAAAATCAGACTTTTGCGGTTGTCGGAGGGGGTAAAGAAAAAGCTTAAGGAAAACGAGCTGACCGAACGGCATGCCAGAGCTTTACTTCGGATTACCGATGCACAGCTGCAGGAAAAGGTGCTGAAAATGGTGTGCGACAAGGGGTTAAATGTAACCCAGACCGATGCATTAGTTGAACGTACTTTAGAACGTTTAGCTTCGCCCACCAACGAAAAAGAGGGTAAAATCAAAGGTATTGTGGAGCTTCGTATGTTTTTAAATACTGTCAACAAAGCCATTGATGTGGTAAAACGGGCAGGTGTACCCATTTCGGCACACAAAAAGGATAAAGGGGACTGTATTGAATATGTCATCAAAATCCCGAGAGACAGAGATCGGGTTGCCACAACCCTTTAACTTTTACCATTGACATTTTCCTTGTTTTTTTGTAAAATAGAACAAGGTGATAGAATGCGAAAGAAAATTATATTTGTGTTGGCGGCAATTGCATTGGTCGCAGGTGTTTTAATTTTGCGTGAAAATGTGGCATGGAAGGAAACACCTCTGTTTGCCATGGATACTTACTGTACACTCAAAATCAAAGGAAACGACCAAACCATAGAGAAAATGGTACAATGCATCAAAGAGGCGGATGATAAATTTGATGCGTATGATGAAAAATCTGCGGTATATGCACTCAACCGGACGGGTAAAACCGAAGATGAAGAGCTGATTGCACTTACTGCACAACTGATAGGTTATCATCAGAAAACCGACGGTGCGTTTGATTTTTCCATGAAGAAAATTTCGGATGTGTGGGGCTTTGAAACAGAAACCCCAAGTGTGCCTGAAGAAATTGACTTTTCTTTGTTCGGCGCTGATAAAGTAGCCGTGACCGATGAGAAAGTAACCTTAGACGGCGTAGAGGTGGATTTTGGTGGTGTGGCAAAGGGGTATGTCACCGATCAATTAGCCGATATTTTAGAGCAGGACGGGGTAGAGGAAGCACTTTTAGACCTTGGTGGAAACATTTATGCAAAAGGGACGCACAAAATCGGCATTAAAAATCCCAAAGAGGGCGAAAACTTAGCCTGCGTCATAGAAGTGACCGACAAAGCGGTCATTACCTCAGGCGTGTATCAGCGCTTTTTTGAAGACGATAAGGGAAAGAAATGGCATCACATTTTGGACCCTGAAACGGGGTATCCGGCAGACAGCGGACTGCTGTCTGTGACGGTGATTGGTGACAATGCCACGGAGTGCGATGTGCTGTCCACTGCTTTCCTGGTTATGGGCAGGGAAAAGGCGCTGAAGTTTTGTGAAAATTTCCCTGTAGAAGTGGTTCTGATTACTAAAGATTCGGTTTATTATACCAAAGGTTTAGAAGAAAAAATCCAAAAAGGAGACCCTTCTTACGAATTAAAAGCGACTTTTTGAAAAAAAGGTCGTTTTTTTTGTGTTTTTTGTGTTAAAAAGACTTTACAATATCAAAAAAAAGTGTTATAATATATCCAAATGTAAGAATGATTTTTCTTATGTAAAGAAAGGAGTTTATCTAACATGGCAAGAAAAATGAAAACCATGGACGGTAACAACGCTGCGGCACATGTGTCTTATGCGTTTACCGATCTGGCTGCTATCTACCCGATTACACCTTCTTCCGTTATGGCTGAAGTAACTGATAAATGGGCTGCAGATGGCAGAGTGAATGTTTTTGGCGAAAAGGTTAAGGTTGTAGAAATGCAGTCTGAAGCAGGTGCGGCAGGTACCGTACACGGCTCCTTGGCAGCAGGTGCTCTGACCACCACCTTCACCGCTTCTCAGGGCTTATTGCTCATGATCCCCAATATGTACAAAATCGCAGGTGAATTGCTCCCGGGCGTTATTAACGTATCTGCTCGTTGCGTAGCTAGCCATGCGCTTAACATTTTTGGTGACCATTCTGACGTATATGCATGCCGTCAGACCGGTTTTGCAATGCTTTGCGGCGGTAACGTACAGGAAGTTATGGACTTGGGTGCAGTTGCACATCTGTCTGCAATCAAAGGCAGAGTTCCGTTCCTCCACTTCTTTGACGGTTTCAGAACCTCTCACGAACTCCAGAAAATCGAAATCTGGGATTATGAAGATTTGAAAGAAATGATGGATTGGGATGCTGTTAACGCTTTCCGTAACAGAGCAATCAATCCTGAACATCCTGTTCTCCGCGGTACTGCGCAGAACCCGGATATCTTCTTCCAGGCTCGTGAAGCATGTAACACCTATTACGATGCTGTTCCGGCTGTTGTTGAAGAATACATGAACAAAGTAAATGCTAAGATTGGCACAAACTACAAACTGTTCAACTACTATGGTGCGCCCGATGCAGAACATGTAATCATTGCTATGGGTTCTGCTTGTGACACCATTGAAGAAACCATCGATTACTTAAACGCTAACGGCGGTAAGGTTGGTTTGGTTAAGGTTAGACTTTACAGACCGTTCTCCGCTAAGCACTTAATCGATGCTATCCCGGATTCTGTTAAGCAGATTTCTGTTCTTGACAGAACCAAAGAACCCGGTGCATTGGGTGAACCCTTGTACCTCGACGTTTGCGCAGCTCTTAAGAACACCAAGTTCGATGCTATCCCGGTATTTACCGGTCGTTACGGCTTAGGCTCTAAGGACTTTACTCCCGGCGATGCTGCTGCAGTATTTGCAAACACTGAAAAGAAAGTATTCACCGTATCCATCAAGGACGACGTTACAAACCTCTCCCTGGATCGTGTTGAATTGCCCGATACCGCACCTGCAGGTACCACCAGCTGTAAGTTCTGGGGTCTTGGTGCTGACGGTACCGTTGGTGCTAACAAAAACTCCATCAAAATCATTGGTGACCACACCGATATGTATGCACAGGCATACTTTGATTATGACTCTAAAAAGTCCGGTGGTGTTACCATGTCTCACCTCCGTTTCGGTACTTCTCCCATCAAGTCTACTTACCTCATCAATAAGGCTGACTTCGTGGCTTGCCACAACCCGTCTTATGTAACCAAGTATGACATGTTGGCAGACTTGAAGCCCGGCGGAAGCTTCCTCTTAAACTGCGGTTGGAATGCTGAAGAATTAGAAAAGCATCTGCCCGGTCAGATTAAGAGATATCTTGCAAACAACGACATCAGCTTCTACACCATCGACGGTGTACAGATTGCAAAAGAACTCGGCCTTGGTGGTAGAATTAACACCATTCTGCAGTCCGCATTCTTCAGCATCTCCAAGATTATTCCTGAAGCAGATGCAATCAAGTTCATGAAAGACGCTGCTACCGCATCCTACGGTAAGAAGGGTGAAGCTGTTGTTAAGATGAACCATGACGCAATCGAACGCGGTGCAACCGGCTATGTTAAGGTTGAAATTCCGGAAAGCTGGAAGACCGCAGAAGATACCGAACTGACTAAGAAAGCTACCGGCGACAGACCGGAACTCGTTGAATTCGTTAACGAACTCTTGATTCCGATGTCTGCACAGAAGGGTAACGAATTGCCTGTTTCTAAGTTTGTAGACATGGCTGACGGTACCTTCCCGCAGGGTTCTGCTGCTTATGAAAAGCGCGGTATCGCTATCGATGCTCCCTTGTGGAATCCCGACACATGTATCCAGTGTAACTTCTGTTCTTATGTTTGCCCGCACGCTGTTATCCGTCCGGTAGTTCTTACCGAAGAAGAAGCAGCTGCAGCACCTGCTGAAATGGTTCTTACCGATATGAAGGGTATGCCCGGTTATAAGTTCGGTATCACCATGTCTGCTCTCGACTGCACAGGTTGCGGTTCTTGCGCAAACGTTTGCCCCGGCAACAAGAAGAACGAAACTCTCGTTATGAAGCCGCTTGATACTGTTTTGGATGCACAGAAGGGCTTCGACTATGGTATGAAGATTACTCCTAAAGCTGAAGTTTTGGCTAAGTTCCCCGAAACCACCGTTAAGGGCTCTCAGTTCAAGCAGCCCTTGCTTGAATTCTCCGGCGCTTGCGCAGGTTGCGGTGAAACACCTTATGCAAAACTCGTAACTCAGCTGTTCGGCGATAAGATGTACATTGCAAACGCTACCGGTTGTTCTTCCATCTGGGGTGGTTCTGCACCGTCTACACCTTACACCGTAAACCACGAAGGCAAGGGTCCGGCTTGGTCCAACTCCTTGTTCGAAGATAACGCTGAATTCGGTTACGGTATGTTCCTTGCACAGAACACCATCCGTAATTCCTTGGTTAAGAAGATCGAAACAATTGCAGAAAAGGGCGAATGCGCTTCTGATGCAGCTAAGAAGTTCCTCGAAACCAAAGATGATACAAAGGCTAACGCAGTTGCAACAGAAGAACTCGTAAAAGCTCTGACCGATTGCGGTTGCGATTTGGGTAAAGAAATCCTTGCACAGAAAGATTACCTCGCTAAGAAGTCCGTTTGGATCTTAGGTGGTGACGGCTGGGCATACGATATCGGCTTTGGCGGTTTAGACCATGTATTGGCATCCGGCGAAAACGTAAACGTTCTGGTATTCGATACCGAAGTTTACTCCAACACCGGCGGTCAGTCCTCTAAATCTACTCCTACCGGTGCAATTGCACAGTTCGCAGCTTCCGGTAAAGAAGTTAAGAAGAAAGACCTCGCGCAGATTGCTATGAGCTATGGCTATGTATATGTTGCTCAGGTTTCCCAGGGCGCAGATATGAACCAGTGCTTGAAGGCATTCCACGAAGCAGAATCTTACAACGGTCCTTCCATCATTATTGCTTACGCTCCCTGTATCAACCATGGTATCAAGGGCGGTATGAGCAAGGCTCAGACCGAAGAAAAGAAAGCAGTAGATGCAGGTTACTGGCATCTGTTCAGATTTGACCCCAGAAAGATTGACAAGGGCGAAAATCCGTTCACACTTGACAGCAAAGAACCCTCTGCTTCTTATCAGGAATTCATCCAGGGCGAAGTTCGTTACAGCTCTTTGATGAGACAGAACCCCGAAAGAGCAGCAGAACTGTTTGCAAAAGCAGAAGCTACTGCAAAAGCAAAATACGAATACCTCAAGAAGTACGCAAAGCTTTGGGATCAGGAATAATCTGATTTAAAGTTACTTTAAAGGTTACAGAAGCACCTCCGATTTTCGGAGGTGCTTTTTTTCAACGTCCGGTTGAAATCTATCTATTGCAAAGTTATTGAAGTTTGTGCATATTTGCGCTACAATAATTTTAAAGAAAGGAGTGGTTGTATGCTGTTAAAAATTGGAGAACAGATTAAGAAATTACGCAGAGAAAAGGATTTAACCCAAGAAGAAGTGGCAAATCATTTAGGGGTGTCATTCCAATCGGTCAGCAAATGGGAGAGGGGCGAAGGCTATCCGGATATTACAATGTTGCCCGCTCTTTCCCATTATTTTCAGATTTCCGTGGATGAACTGCTTGGTGTGGATGACACACAAAAGCAGAAAAAGTACAATGAAATAAATGAAATCTGGTTGCAAAACAACAAAAAAGGGTTGAATTTTGAAAATGTGACATTGATGCGTGAATCTTTGAAGAATTTTCCAAACGATGTTCTTTTGTTGGTTCAGTTATCAACATCTTTGGAAAAGCTTAGAGGAACAAAGCAAGAAGAATCGTCATGGCTCCAAGAATCTATTGCTGTACAAGAACAAATATTGCAATATGGTGTCGATTCGGAAGTTCGAGGTGCAACACTATATAATATTTGTTTTTCTTATTGGAAGAATGGTGAGCAGGATAAGGCGATTGAGTGTGCGAAAAAATTGCCCAATTTATATAAGGCGAGGGAAAACGCACTGGTGTATTTTTTAGAGAGGGAAGAGAAAAGTGAAATTGCAAAAATGGCATTGCAACCTTTGGCATGGGCTGTATCACATCACTTAACGGCTTTGGCTGAAACAGAGAATGAAAAAAGCTATCTTGAAAAGGCAGAAACAATCAAAAAGTTACTATTGGATATTTAATTATAAAAAATACGAAAAATTTTCGTAACCGAATTCATTGACATGCAAATTTCTCTTTGGTATAATGAGGCAAAGGAGTGGATGAAAATGGCAAATTTAACAGTAGATTTTACAAAAGAAATCGGCAAAATCAAGCCGATGCACGCGGTGGGACAACCGCCGTTTGTCGGAATGGATTTTTCTTATGTTTCCTATTTAAAAGAGGCAAATATCCCGTATTCCAGACTGCATGATGTGGGCGGTGCCTATGGTGGATTTAAGTTTGTGGATATTCCAAACATTTTCAGAGATTTCGATGCAGACGAAAATGACCCGAATTCTTATGATTTTGCATTTACGGATGTTTTAATTCAAGCGCTTATGGACAACAACTGTCCGCCTGTTTTCCGTTTGGGTGTAACCATTGAAAACTATCCCCACATTAAAATTTACCGCATTCATCCGCCTGCTGATTTTGCAAAGTGGGCGAGGATCTGCGAGCATATCGTTCGTCATTACAATGAGGGCTGGGCAGACGGTTTCCATTACGGCATTGAATACTGGGAAATCTGGAACGAGCCGGAAAACAACGGTCCGACCCCTAAAAACATGATGTGGACAGGTACCATGGAGCAATATTTAGAGCTTTACGGTATTACAGCGAAGCATTTGAAAAACTGCTTCGGCGATACCATTAAGGTGGGTGGCTTTGCTTCCTGCGGTTTCTATGGCTTGTGGGGTGACCCAAAAAAATATGGCATGGATATTGAGTTTCGCGAAAAAGAGCACGGAGATTTGGCAAAAGAGTATTACATTGACTTTTTCAAGGCGTTTTTGGCATATAACAAAGAAAATAATGTGCCAATGGACTTTTTTTCCTGGCATTCCTATGCAAATGTGCAGGACACCATGGTTATGGCAAAATTCGTAGAAAAGACCATGAACGAGTATGGATATGGTGATGTGGAAACGCATCTTAACGAATGGAACAACGCGCATACCCGTTATAAACGCGGGAAAAGTGTGGCGAGTGTGCAGGCTTGTGCCATGCTTTGCGGAATGCAGAGCACCAAAACAACCATGCTTTGCTATTACGATGCCAGAATCGGACATAGTGTGTACGGTGGCTTGTTCAATCCCATTACCTACGAGCCGTTTTGTACCTATTATCCCTTCAAAGCCTTTGGTGAGCTGTACAAAATGGGCACACAGGTTGCTTGCGACTCGGATGACAGTGAAGTGTATGCCGTTGCGGCAATGGGGAACGGAAAAAAAGGCGTTCTGATTGCCAACTGCAACAAAGAACCCATCACCTTAAAGACCAATCTTGAAGTAGATTTCAAGCTGTACCGTATCGATGAAAACCATTTGATGACCGAGGACATATTTGCACCGGAAATAGAGGTTGATGCAGAGCAGGTGTTGTTTATTGTAAAATAAAAAAAGCCGTTTTCAGGCTTTTTAAAAGGAAATATGCAGGGCGGGGTCCTCAGGGATTCCGTCCTTTATAATTTCAAAATGCAGGTGCGGACCTGTGCTGTTGCCGGTTGACCCGACTAACGCAATCACGTCGCCCTTTTCCACAATCTGATTTTGTTCTGTACACAAGGTGCTGCAATGCGCATACAGTGTTTCATAGCCGTTGTCATGGGTTAAAATAACGGTATAGCCATAGCCGTCCACCCATCCGCAGGTGGAAACCGTTCCTTTTAGTGAGGCAAAAATGGGAGTCCCTGTATCTGCACCCAAATCAATGCCCTTGTGGTCGTTCCGTTCCCGTAAGCCAAAAGGCGAGGTGATTACGCCACCCTCTAACGGCTTTAAAAAAGTGCGGGCTTCCGTATCTTCGGCAATCGCTTTCTGAAGCTGTTCCACGCCAAAGGTCGGTGCCTGGTACATGTTTCGGAATACCGGCTCTGCCGATACAATGTCTTGTGTTTGCTCTGCTTTTTCAGGCTTGCTTTGTATAAGGTATATATTCATACCCAGTAAAAATAAAAAACAAAGCAACGGAATTGCGTTTCGTTTGTGCATAATCCATTCACCTTTCTCAAGTTTTGGTTCTACAGAAAGTATATGATGAATATGGAGAAAATATACCGAATTGATGAAAGGGTTGCTTTTGCTTAAAAAATATGATACAATACAATAAACGGGAGTTGATATGCATGAACACACAAATACAGCAATTCATTGCAACCGTCGCAAAATACGCGATGGTTCTGGTAATATTTTTCTTTATGTACAGTATCATACGGCTGATTTATCTGGATATTAAAAAAAGCAGGATGGGTACGGCACAGGATGACCGTCCGTACATTAAACTGCTGAACCGTCGGCACAGTCTTTCTTTTAAGGTAGAAGAACTGTATTCAATACAGGATAAAATGACGTTAGGACGTGGCTTGCACTCGGATATCACAATTCGTGACCCGTATCTTTCCACCCTGCATATTCAGTTTTTGAAGAAAGAGAAGCAATGGTATGTCCTGGACAACAAGAGCACGAACGGGACGGAAGTGAACGGAAATTATATTCGCGGAACCTCTGCACCGCTGAAAACGGGCGACCTGATTCGACTTGGACAATTGCAGTTTATCTTTATGGAGCCTGCTATTCAGGATGACGAAGAGTAAAAAGCTTTGTGACTTAATTAAGTCACAAAGCTTTTTTTACTTCTGCCCGTTTTTGACAAAATAAGCCCTATAAACAGGTGTATGCTGAATACGGGTGATGCATTTGATTGTGTATGTAGATGTAGCTTTAGTGCTGTCTTTGTTTTTAAACGGGACTCTTGTGTGGCTTCCCGGAAAGCTGATGGGCGTAAAAACAACACCTGTTCGTATGGTGCTTGGCACATTAACAGGTGTTTTGTACGGTGTAGTGTGCTTTATAACAGACTATTATCGGATATGGCTTTCTGTAGGGGTGGCATACGTACAGATGCGGATTTCCTATCCGCAAAAGCAGGGCGTGCTGATGCTTGCAAAAATAGCTTCGGCGATTTTACTTGCGGGCTGGCAGCAAACCTTTTCGGTAGCAGGCGTGACCTCGTTAATGCTGTTTGTGGCAGGTGTTTATGCCTTGCGACTGCTCTGGAAAAAAATTCATGGCTTCATTCGTACCGAAAAGCTGTATCGGAAAATTCAGATAGGGGTAAATGGAAACAGTCTGGAGTTTATGGGGTATATTGATTCGGGAAACCGCCTTTCGGTAGCGGTGCTGAGTGAACAGACTGCCATTTCGTTACTCGGCGAAAAGCTGGTAGCGGATATGCGTGAGATGGAAAATACAAAAGCACTGAACTACCGTCTTTTGCCTTGTACGACGGTAAGCGGAGAAGGGTTTATTCCGGTTTTTAAGCCGGATTTTATGAAGATAGACGGCAAAAAAAGCAATATGCAGGTGGGGATTAATTTTATGCCTATGCAGGAGCAGATGCTACTGCCTAAAAATGTTCTGGAGGTACAGTAAATGTTTATAAAGTGGATACATAAAATTAAAAATTTGTTTGAAAAAAAGGATATTTTTTATATTGGAGGCAGTCAGATTCTGCCCGCACCGTTAAGCAAGGAGGAAGAAGCCTCCTGCCTTGAAAACATAAAGGACAGCGAAAACCGCAAGCTTTTGATTGAACACAATTTAAGGCTTGTGGTCTACATTGCAAGAAAGTTTGAAAATACAGGAATCGGGATTGAGGATTTGATTTCCATCGGTACCATCGGGCTGATTAAAGCGGTCAATACCTTTAATCCCGAAAAAAACATCAAGCTTGCAACCTATGCGTCCCGCTGTATTGAAAACGAAATTTTAATGTTCCTGCGGAAAAACAGCAATACCAGGCAGGAAATTTCCATCAATGAGCCGCTGAACACCGACTACGACGGCAATGAGCTGATGCTTTCGGATATTTTAGGCTCGGATGCGGATGCAGTGGGAAAGTCTTTGGATGATGAGGTGGATAAAGAGCTTCTTGCCATTG
Source organism: Clostridia bacterium (assembly GCA_017410375.1). NCBI lineage: Bacteria > Bacillati > Bacillota > Clostridia > Clostridia bacterium. The sequence continues at coordinate 47,250 of JAFQQW010000038.1, forward strand.
CCATGGGCAGACTTTCGGTGCGGGAAAAGGAGATTATGTGCTTGCGCTACGGGTTGCTGGGCGGTGAAGAAAAGACACAAAAGGAGGTGGCGGATAAGCTCGGTATTTCCCAGTCTTATATTTCAAGACTTGAAAAACGTATCATTTTACGTCTGAAAAAAGAGATGGATAAAATGACAGATTAGTATAACTTTTTCGTTCCCCGGGGATACTAAGAGTATCGCTTGAAAGGGAAGGGGACGAAAAAGTTGTACATGAATAAAGTGGAAATCTGTGGTGTTAATACAGCAAAGCTTCCGGTGCTTTCTGCGGAGGAAAAGGAGAATTTACTCCGTAAAATCAAGCAGGGCGACAAGCAGGCGGAAGATGATTTTGTGAACGGAAATTTAAGGCTTGTTTTAAGTGTGATACAAAAATTCTGTAATCGGGGCGAATACGCGGACGATTTGTTTCAGGTGGGGTGTGTGGGACTGATGAAGGCGGTCAAAAACTTTGATTTGAGTGTAGGCGTAAAGTTTTCCACCTATGCGGTGCCCATGATTGTGGGTGAGGTGCGTCGGTATTTGAGGGACAACAACGCCATTCGTGTGTCCCGTTCGGTAAAGGACCTTGCGTATAAAGCTCTGCAGGCCAAAGAGGAACTATCAAGAGCAAATAACCAAGAACCAAGCTTGGAAGAAATCGCCAAAAAACTGGATGTTCCGGTTAAAGCCATTTCAAATGCGTTGGATGCCATACAAGACCCTATTTCCCTTTACGACCCCGTTTTTCACGACGGAACGGATGCGGTATCTGTTATGGATCAGGTGAAAGACGATAAAAATCACGACGAGCTGTGGACAGATGATATCGTGCTTCGGGAGGCAATTGAACGCCTGCATGAGCGGGAGAAGAAAATCATTACTCTCCGCTTTTTTCAGGGCAAAACCCAGACCGAGGTGGCAGAGTCCATCGGCATCTCTCAAGCCCAAGTCTCGCGCCTTGAAAAAAGCGCCCTGAGCCAGATGAAGAAGTATATATAAATTAAATATCTGAGATTTTTACACGGATGTAAAAATAAGTAAAATATTTTCTTGTATAATGTGATTTTTTGTATTATAATAATATTACCCCCGAAGGGGGAGGCGGTTATTTTTTCCGCCTCTTGCTCTTACTGCGTTTCGCAGTTGCCAGTTCATAAAGTTTTGCGATAACCTGAACTGTCAACCACACCGCTGTGAGAGCTTTTATTATTTTTATAATATATCTTAAGACTTTTGGTGACCGATATACCATAGCAAAGGCTGCGGGTGACAAGGACATGATGCTCAAAGAGCAGACGCGTATGACACAGCTTTCGCAAAAATATAACGAGTTTTCTAAAAAGGCGGGATTGCCTACCAAAGTGGAGCGGTTGAGTAGCGGAATTTCGTCTAAATCGTTGACAAAGCGTGGGAATAGTGGTATAATAAAAATAGGAGGTAGTGGAATAGATATGTATATTGACAAATTCACACCTTGCTTAGAGGATGCAAAAACCGGGGAAATACTGTCGACCTCTTATGCTCTTGTATCTAAACATGAATTGAGACAATTAAAAGGTTGGAAATTTAATTGGATGGATTCGGATTTGGATAGTTCAGAAATCTACAAACTGACATTAAAAGGCGATTCTGAAATTCAAGGTTTAATTTCGATTACTAATTTTGAAAGAGACAGAGCTGTCTATGTAAAACTTGTCGAAAGTGCACCGCATAATTTAGGCAAAAATAAGCAATATAATGGCGTTGGCGGACATCTGTATGCGATAGCGGCGCAAAAATCTGTCGATAAAAGATATGGCGGTTTTTTGTTTATGGATGCCAAAAATGCTGAGTTGGTTGAACACTATCATAAAACGCTTGGAGCGGTACTGATAGGTAGACCGCATCCATACAGAATGATTGTTGATGAAGATGCTGCAAAAAAATTACTGAAAATCTATACATTGGAAGGAGAATGAGTATGTCAAGAACAGATATGGAAAGCATGAAACAGCTTGATGAAGTGGCAGAAAAGGCAGGCGGATTTGTATCTATGCTGAAAAGCGATGAAATTCGCTACGACTACAGGAAAATCCTTGCGCACTGTAAAGAAAAAGGCATAGAGCCTATGGATTTAACAATAAGAGAGTTGAATCAATTTATTGTACAATAAAAAAGTAGTCTATGATGTGATAACCACCCTACTGTGACGGTAAGGTGGTTTTTTAGTGCCAAAAAGAAAAAATAAGTTGCATTTATGCTTTTTTTGTGGTAAGATAATATTAACCACGCAACTGAATATACTAACCATAAGCGTTTGCATTTTTACTTTGGTAAAAGGTGCGAAGCTTTGTTTTCGTATGCTTATGGTATATGTTGCGTGGTTGCAGGCGAAGCTCGTGCTTTTTCGGTGCGTAGCTTCAGTCTATTGAACTACGCACTTTTTATTTGCAATTTCTTTTTTGGAGGTGAATTTTTGTATACTTGGCAAGGAGTGCGAAATTTATCAAAAAAGGAGAAATGGAAATGTATAATCATGAAAATACGGATTTAGCGGTTACCTTACTTGTAACTGCAACTGTTGTTGTTTTGATTGCAGGAATTGTTGGCGGTTTGGTAATCGGAGGCGTAATACCGGACATTCCTAGTGTGTTTGCTGAAAGCGGATTTGGTTTTGTATATATGTTATGTGTATGGATTGTTAGTGCAGTTGTCGCACTAACACTATACGCGAAAGCTGTTCAACTGCAGATTGCTGACGAAATGCTAGGCGAAGTAAAAAAGTTGGAACAACCGAAACCGGTGGTTAAGACCGTTACCAGAACGGTGATTCAGAAACAGCCGGCAGAGAGTGAACCGGCAGAGAACACAAACGAATAAAAGTAAATACGATAACTAAGTACTTGTAAGAAATTACAGGTACTTTTTTATATTCCAAAACAGCCGGGACCGGGCTTAAAAGGGGTCAGTTTCGTAGTGGGCAGAGCTCCACTTAAAAAAATCT